>NZ_CAWURG010000011.1:0-44080 GCF_963924895.1 uncultured Sphaerotilus sp. | reverse complement strand
CGATCATCGGCGACAACAGCCAGCCGGTGAACGGGAACAGTACACCGGCGGCCAGCGGTACACCGAGCATGTTGTAGAGGAAGGCAAAGCCGAGGTTTTGCTTCATGTTGCGCACCGTGGCCACAGACAACTCACGTGCGGTAGCAATGCCGCGCAGATCGCCCTTGACCAGGGTGAGCTGCGCGCTGTTCATCGCCACGTCGGTGCCGGTGCCCATGGCGATGCCAACATTGGCCTTGGCCAGCGCCGGTGCATCGTTGATGCCGTCCCCCACCATCGCCACGATTCGCCCCTCTTTTTGCAGGTGCTCGACCAGCTGCAACTTGTCTGCCGGTTTGACCTCGCCATGCACCTCCTCGATGCCCAAACGCTTACCCACGGCCTGCGCCGTAGTCAGGCCATCGCCGGTGGCCATGATGATGCGCAGCCCCGACTTGCGCAGCGAATCCAAGGCATCTGCGGTGGTCGCCTTGATCGGATCGGAAACCGCCAACAGCCCCGCCAATTTGCCATCCACGGCCAGGTGCATGACGCTGGCGCCCTGCCCGCGCAATTCTTCGGCCTGGCTCGCCAATGACGTCACATCGATATCCAGCTGCTGCATCAGCGCCGGGTTGCCAATAGCCAGGGATTTACCAGCCACCACCCCCTTAACGCCGATACCCGATGCGGAGTCGAATTCTTCGGCTTTTTCCAGCTCCAGTTTGCGCTCTCGCGCCGCGCTGACAATAGCGGCAGCCAAGGGATGCTCACTGCCCTGATCGAGGCTGGCAGCCAGCCGTAGCACCTCGTCGTCGCTAAAGCCATTGACGCCTAGCGAGCGCTCAAATGCTGGTTTGCCCTCGGTCAACGTGCCGGTCTTGTCGACGATTAGCGTATCAACCTTGCACAGGTTCTCGATGGCCGCCGCATCGCGAAACAACACGCCATGCGTGGCGCCTCGACCCGTGGCGACCATAATCGACATCGGCGTGGCCAGCCCCAGCGCGCAAGGGCAGGCCACGATGAGGACCGCAACCGCGTTGATCAGCCCATGGACCCAGCTCGACTCGCCGGCGGACGAGGGACCGAAGAGCCCCCAGGCGAAGAAGGTCAGGAGCGCGATGCCGACGACGCTGAGGACAAAGTAGCCCGCCACCTGATCGGCCATGCGCTGCATCGGCGCGCGCGAGCGCTGGGCTTGCGCCACCATCTGCACGATGCCTGCCAGCACGGTCTGCGCCCCCACCTTGTCGGCGCGCATCAACAGCGCGCCCGTGGTGTTGAGCGTGGCGCCGATGACCGAGTCGCCCACGGTCTTGCTGACCGGCATGGGTTCGCCCGTGAGCATCGACTCGTCGACCGCGCTGCCACCTTCGAGCACCTCCCCGTCCACGGGCACCTTCTCGCCCGGACGTACACGCAGCTTGTCGCCGGCATGGACGTCGGCCAAGGGGACATCCTGCTCGGTGCCGTCGTCGGCCAGGCGGCGTGCGGTCTTCGGCGCCAGCCCGAGCAGCGATTTGATGGCCGCCGAAGTCTGCGACCGGGCCTTGCCTTCGAGCATCTGCCCGAGCAGCGTCAGCGAGATGATCACGGCCGCAGCCTCGAAGTAGACCGCCACATGCCCCATGGTGACGAACGAGGCCGGGAACACCTGGGGCGCGATGGTGGCGACGGCGCTGTAGAGAAAGGCCGAGCCCGTGCCCAGGCTGATCAGCGTCCACATGTTGGGGCTGCGGTGGACGATGGACTGCGCGCCCCGCACGAATAAGGGCCAGCCGGCCCACAGCACCACGGGCAAGGTCACGGCGAACTCGATCCAGTTTTGCGTGCCCCTGTCGAACAGGGCCAGGCGGTGCCCGAACATGGCCAGCACGAAGACGACCACGGTCAGCGGCAGGGTCCAGTAGAAGCGGCGCTGGAAGTCCAGGAGTTCCTTGTTCTCGTCCTCGTCCACGGCCGGCAACACCGGCTCCAGCGTCATGCCGCACTTCGGGCAATTGCCGGGTTGGTCCTGCCGGATTTCGGGGTGCATCGGGCAGGTGTAGGTGCGCCCGGGCTGGGCCGCAGCGTTCGTTGTGCCGGGCACAGGCTGCGGAGCGGGCTTGCCATGCCGGTGGGGCGGGTCGGGGTGCATGGAACTGTGGGTTTGCATGGTGGTCACTTGCGCCGTTGCATGACGATCCAAACCACCAGCCCGACGATGACGACCAGCAGGATCGGAACCCACATGCCACCGTACCCGCCCATCCAGCCGCCATACCAGCCACCCCCATTCATCATTGATCCGCCCTGCCCGTGAACAAGGCCGGTGCCAAGGGCCAGCGCCGCCACAGCGGCCATGTTGGATTTGAACTTCATGATGTCTCCTGCTTCGGACCGGGGGGCGTCGGACCCGACGCCACGGACATCACGCTGCGCCACGAAACCGGCCCTGTCTGTGCGCAGGCGAACGCAGCAGGAACTCGGTGACTTCCCGATCGACCGAGGGCAAGGACCGCCTCAGCCCGCGACCGCCGGATACGCCACATACGCAAACCGCTCGCTGTCCGGCGCCCAGCCGTTGACATTGAGCGTGCCCTGGCCACCAAACAGGTGAACAAGGTCGTTCGCTGGCCCACCCTGGGCGGGCGCGATGCGGATGATCACCTCCCGGTTCGCCGGGTGCCCGAGCGTGCCAGGCGGGTAGCTCAGGTAGAGCATCCAGCGGCCATCCGGTGACAGGTGCGGGAACCAGTTGACGCGCGCGTCGTGGGTCAGCTGCTCGACGCCCTGGCCGTCCGGGCGCATGCGGAACAGTTGCGAGTGTCCGGGGGTGCGGGCGCCGATCTCGCCGTTGAAGTAGATCCACGCGCCGTCGGGCGAATACTCCGGGCCGTCGACCGGCACGCCCGGCAGCAGCAGCGCCCGGTCTTGTCCCCCTTGCGTGGGCACGGTGTAGAGGCCATACGCGTACCCGACACCGTCGGTTGCAGCACGCAATCCGACGTAGGCGAGCAGCGCGTCATCGGGCGAGACGCCGTGCAGGTAGTAGTGGAACCCCGTCTCGACCAGCGCCTCGCTAGACACGCGCCGCGGCACGCCCCCTTCGAAGGGCACCGCCAGCAGCCGGCAGTCGTTGGTCGAGAAGTACACCGTGCACCCGTCCGGCGAGAGCACGTGGTCGTTGTTCGCGGCCGCGTGCGTGCCGGTGTCGATGCGCTCGGGCGCGGCCGAGCCATCGGCGCGGACCCGGAACAGCGCGCTCTCGCTGTTGAACAGCAGCCACTGGCCGTCCGGCGACCAGTTGGGCGCCTCGATCAGGTGTTCGGTCTCCAGGACGACGCGGCGGTGGCGCCCGTGGCGGTCGGCGGTGGTGAGCTGGGAACGCTGGCGGCCGGGGACAAACGCCGGGGTGCCGATGAGGTCGAGGGGCTGGTCCTGCATGGGGAGGGCCTTCGTGGACGGAGGAGGCCGCCAGTCTCGCAGACCCGGTGCCAGAATCCGCAGCCCCGCTGACAAGACACCGCCCGTGACTCCCCTGCTCCACACCCTCGCGTCGATGCCCCTGCCCACCGACGCCGCGCGCCTCTTCCACGGCCGCGGCGGCCTGCACGCCGGCTGCGAACACTGGACACTCGATTTCTACCCGCCCGTCTGGGTGCTGACCAGCTTCCAGCCGGTGCCGGACGAGGAACTGGCCACCATCGGCGCCACGCTGGCGGCCCGCTGGGAACAACTGGCGCCGGGACAGCCGCTGAACTGGGTCTTCCAGACGCGACTCGACGGCCGCGCCGACACGCGGCTGATGGCCGGTAGCGTGCCCGACCAGCACGCCGTGAGCGAGGACGGCACGCGCTACTTCGTCCACGTCCTGCGCGGCCAGAACCACGGCCTCTTCCTTGACATGGCGGAGGGCCGCCGCTGGGTGCGGGCGTTGGCGACGGAGAAACCGCGGCTGAAGGTGCTGAACCTGTTCGCCTACACCTGCGCGTTCTCGGTGGTGGCGCTGCAGGCGGGTGCGCGCCAGGTGGTCAATGTCGACATGAGCCACGGCGCGCTCGCCATCGGCCAGCAGAACCACCGGCTCAACGGCGTGGCGACGGGGGCGAGTTTCCTGCCGCACGACATCTTCAGCTCCTGGGGCAAGATCAACCGCAGCGGCCCCTACGACCTCGTCATCGTCGATCCGCCCAGCTACCAGAAGGGCAGCTTCGTGGCGGGCAAGGACTACGCCCGGCTGCTGCGCCGCCTGCCCGACCTGCTCGCACCGGGTGGCCACGCGCTGCTCTGCCTGAATGCGCCGGAACTCGGCACCGACTTCCTCACCGAGCCGATGCAGACGCTGGCGCCCGAGCTGACCCTGGTGCAGCGCCTGCCGAATCCGCCCGCCTTCGCCGACGTGGCCCCCGAGCGGGCGCTCAAGGTGCTGGTCTACAAGGCGCCGGGCTGAGGGGCGGCCTTGGGCTTGCGCGTGCGGCGCACCGGCTCGTCGCGGAGTTCGGTGTAGTCAGGCTCCACCAGCGGACCACGCGTGCGGGGTTCGGACAGCGCCAGCGCGGCGGCGGCGGTGAGCTTGGGGTAGCTGACCTTGCCGTCGGGGCCGAACTTGCCGAGCAGGATCTCGCCCTTGTTGGCGCCGGTCGTGTGCGAGATGTGCACCCACTTCGCCGCGCCGTTCACCTCGTAGATGATCTGGTCGAAGGGCAGCTGGAGCCGGATCGCCAACTGGAACAGCGCCAGCACCGAGAGGCCCGGCGACTGCAGATCGGCCGCTTCGCCGGTCAGGTGCTGGCTCTTGGCCGCGCCCTTGACGCGCCGGTTCAGTGCCGGGCCGCGGTAGCCCGAGGTCACCTTGATCGGCTGGCCGAGCGCATCCCGCAAGGGGTCGAGCACGGTGGTGCAGAGTGCCCGCAGCGCGGCGATCTCGGCCGGGGTGGGCTGGTTGTCGATGTGCTCGGCCTGGGCGGTCGTCGACGCGGTCAGCTCTTCCAGCGTGAAGTGGCGGGACAGGTTCATGCGCGGCTCCTCGGTTGAAACCACTGTAGAACGCCGCTGCGCCGACCGGGCCGCCGCCCGGACAATCCGTCCATCAAACGAAGGATGCCGAGGCCCCTGATGCAATTGACCGTGAACGGCCAGACCCACACCCTGGACCTGGAACCCGAGATGCCGCTGCTCTGGGTGCTGCGCGATGCGCTGAACTTGCCCGGCACCAAGTTCGGCTGCGGCATGGCGCTGTGCGGCGCCTGCACGGTCCATGTCGACGGGGCGCCGGTGCGGTCCTGCGTGACGCCGGTGGGCAGCGTGACGGGCCAGGTGACCACGATCGAGGGACTGGGCACGCCCGCAGCGCTGCACGCGGTGCAGGCGGCCTGGATCGCGCACCAGGTGGCGCAGTGCGGCTACTGCCAGTCGGGCCAGATCATGGCGGCGGCGGCGTTGCTGCAACAGAACTCCGCGCCGACCGACGCCGACATCGACGCCGCCCTGTCCGGCAACCTCTGCCGCTGCGGGGCCTACCCGCGCATCCGCGCCGCCATCCACGACGCGGCCAAGCGCCTGCAGGGAGCCGCCGCATGAGCCGGCTAACGACCATCGCCCGCCGCAGCTTCCTGGTCGGCTCGGTCGCCATGCTCGGCGGCGCTGCCTTCGGCGTCTGGCGCTACCGCCAGCCACACCCCAATCCGCTGCTGGACACCCTGCCCGAGGGCAGCAGCGCGATCACGCCCTATGTGCGCATCGACGCGCAGGGCGTGACCGTCATCACCCCGCGCGCCGAGATGGGCCAGGGCATCCACACCACGCTGGCCGCGCTGGTGGCCGAGGAGCTGGACGTCGACTGGGACCAGCTGCGTGTCGAACACGGCCCGCCCGGCGCGGCCTACTACAACCGGGCGATGCTGGCGGAGGCGGTGCCCTTCGGCGCGCTCGACCACAGCGCCCTCGCCGACACGATGCGCGGCACGATGGGCGTGCTGGCGAAGTTCGTGGGGCTGCAGGGCACGGGCGGCTCGTCCAGCGTGCCGGATGCCTTCGACAAGATGCGCGTGGCGGGTGCAGCGGCGCGCTTCGCGCTGGTGGCGGCGGCGGCGCAGCGGCTGGGCGTGCCGGCATCCACGCTGAAGACAGCGTCCGGTGCCGTGGTCGCGCCCGACGGCCGCCGTCTGCCCTACCGCGAACTCGCCGCAGACGCCGCCAAGGTGGCGCTGCCGGACGATCCGCCGCTCAAGCCGCGGGCGCAGTGGCGCTACCTGGGCCAGTCCATGCCGCGGGTGGACATGGTGGGCAAGTGCACCGGCACCGCCACCTTCGGCATCGACGTGCGCCTGCCCGGCATGGTGTTCGCCACCGTGCGCATGAACCCGGCGCTCGACGCCCCGCTGCAGTCCTTCGACGCCACCGCGGCCCGGGCGATGCGCGGCGTGCTGCAGGTGGTCGCGCTGCCCGGCGGCGTGGGCGTGGTCGCCGACAACACCTGGCGCGCCTTCCAGGCGGCGCAGGCCGTCCGGTGCGAGTGGGGCGCCCCGGTCTACCCGTTGACGACCGTGGCGCTGATGGAGGCGGTCGCCGCGTCCTTCGACCCAAAACACCAGGACAAGCAGTGGCGCAATGACGGTGATGCGGAGCAGGCGTTGACGCTGGCCAGGTCGGCCGGCCAGGTGCTGGAGGCCGAGTACCGCGTGCCCTACCTCGCCCACGCCACGATGGAGCCGATGAACGCCGTGGCCTGGCTGCACGACGGCCAGCTCGACCTCTGGACCGGCACCCAGGTTCCGACCATCGCCCGCGACCAGGCGGCGAAGCTGGCGGGCCTCGACGCCAGCCGGGTCCATGTCCACACCACGCTGATGGGCGGCGGCTTCGGGCGGCGGGCCGAGTCGGACTATGTGCTGCAGGCGGTGCGGCTGGCGATGGCGCGGCCGGGCCAGCCGGTCCAGCTCACCTGGCGCCGCGAAGAGGATCTGGGCCACGACTTCTACCGCCCGCCCGCCATCGCCCGCTTCCGTGGCACCACCGGGCAGGGCACGGTGCAGGCGCTGGACCTGCGCGTGGCGAGCCCCTCGGTGCTGGAGTCCCAGGTCGGGCGCATCGGCCTGGCGCCGCCGGGGCCGGACAAGCTGATCGCCGACGGCCTGCACGACCAGCCCTACGGCGTGCCGCACTGGCGCGCCACCACCTTCCGCACGCCGGCGAGCGTGCCGGTCGGCTCCTGGCGCTCGGTGGGCCACTCGTTCAACGGCTTCTTCGTGGAGAGCTTCCTCGACGAGCTGGCGCACCAGGCCGGCGCCGATCCGGTGGCGCTGCGGCGCACGCTGCTGACGCACGCGCCGTCACGCGCCGTGCTGGACGCGGTGGCGGCGCTCTCCGGCTGGGAGACGCCGCTGGAGCAGGGCCGTGGCCGCGGCGTGGCCTTCCACCTGTCCTTCGGCGTGCCGGTGGCGGAGGTGGTCGAGGTCACCGCGACGCCGGACGGCATCCGCATCGACCGGCTCAGCATCGCCGCCGACGTGGGCACCGCGCTGGACCCGCGCAACGTCGAAGCGCAGTTGCAGTCGGGCGCGCTCTTCGGGCTGAGCGCGGCCATGTTCGGCGAGATCACCTTCGCGGATGGCGCGGTGGAGCAGGGCAACTTCCACCAGTACGCCTCGCTGCGCATGGCCCAGGTGCCGCGCATCCAGGTGCAGGTGCTGGAGAGCGGCGGCCCGGTCCGCGGCATCGGCGAGCCCGGCACGCCGCCGGCCGCGCCCGCGCTGGCCAACGCGATCTTCCGCGCCACCGGCCAGCGCATCCGGGAGCTGCCGCTGCGCAAGCACATCGCCTTTGTCTGAACGCAGGCGGCGTGCGGGTGCGCAGGGGGTTCAGACCTCGGTGATGAACTCCGCGCGCGGGCGGCGCACCTTCTGCAGCTTCACCAGCCAGTCGCCTTCCGGCTGGCGGTAGCCCAGCGGCAGGATCACGGCGCTGCGCAGACCGCGCGCGCGCAGGCCCAGGATCTCGTCCAGCGCGGCGGGATCGAAACCCTCCATCGGCGTGCAATCCACTTCCTCGAAGGCGGCGGCGACCATCGCAGCCGACAGGCCGATGTAGGCCTGGCGCGCGGCGTGCTGGAAGCTCACCTCCGGGTCGCGCTGCGGGTAGTTGGCCAGCAGCATGTTGCGGTAGTTCTCCCAGCCTTCGCTGCGGAAGCCGCGGACCTCGTTGGTCAGGTCGAACATGTGGTTGATGCGCTCGGCCGTGTAGTGGTCCCAGGCGGCGAAGACCAGCAGGTGCGAGCCCTCGGTGATCTGGGCCTGGTTCCACGCGATCGGCTGGATGCGGGCGCGCACGGCCGGGTCGGTGACGACGAAGATCTCGTAGGGCTGCAGGCCGCTGGACGTGGGCGCCAGACGGGCGGCTTCGAGGATGCGCTCGACCTTGTCCTGCGGCACGACCATGGCCGGGTCCATCTTCTTGGCGGCGTAGCGCCAGTTCAGGCGCTCGATCAGCTCGGACGCCGGGGCGGTGACGGTGGGGTGCGGAATGGGTTGGTTCATGCGCGGACTGTAGAGAGTCTTCCGTTGCAGACAAAGCCTCAATCCAGGAATATATAGTTGCCTCAAACGGGACAATCCACCGAACCATCCGCCAATGCCCTCCCCCGATCCCCAGCTCCTGACCACGTTTTCCGCCATCGTCGGCGCCGGCAGCATCAGCGCGGCGGCCGTGCGGCTGGGCTGCGGCAAGTCGGTCGTCTCGCGCCAGCTCGCGCGGCTGGAGGCGGACCTCGGCGCCCGCCTGCTACAGCGCACCACCCGCCGGCTGACGCTGACCGAGGTCGGCAAGGTCGTGCTGCAGCAGGCGCAGCAGATCGATCGCGCGCTCGACAACGTCGCGCAGATCTCCGGCCAGTTCCAGCAGGAGGTGCGCGGGCCGCTGCGGGTGTCCTGCCCGCGCCCGCTCGGCCAGCGCCACCTGGTGCCGCTGCTCACCGCGTTCACGCGCCAGTACCCGCAGGTCGAGGTGACGCTGCAGGTGGACGACCGGCTGAGCGACCTGGTGGCCGAGCAGATCGACGTGGCCATCCGCGTCGCGCACCTGGAGGATTCGACCCTGGTCGCGCGCCGGCTGGCCGACAACCCGCGCGTGCTGGTGGCCTCGCCCGCCTACCTCGACCGCGCCGGCCGGCCCGACACGCCCGAAGCCCTCGCCGCCCACGAGAGCCTGCTGTGGACCCGCGACGGGCGGGTCTATGACGAATGGAGCTTCACCGCCGACACCAACGGCACCGGCACCAGCGCCACCCGGGTGCGCATGCAGGGCCGCCTCCGCGTCAACGATGGCCTGTCGCTGGTGGCCTTCGCCTGTGCCGGCGCGGGCGTCGCGGTGATCGACCGGCTGCTGGTGGAGGACGAACTCGCCCGCGGCACGCTGGTCGAACTGCTGCCCGACTGGCGCCTGCCGGCCGGCCCGCCGCTTTACGCCGTCTACCCGGCGCGCCAGTGGCTGGCGCTGAACACGGCCACCTTCGTCGAATTCCTGCTGTCCCGGTGCTTCACCGGGCACGCCTGAACCCGCCACCCCCTCCAACCTGTCTGGGAATCCTGCCCATGGACCTGCTGCGCATCCACCACGCCGCGATCATCGCGTCCGATTACACCCGCTCGCGGCACTTCTACGTCGACCTGCTCGGCCTGCACGTGCTGGCCGAGAACCACCGCGCCCAGCGCGACTCGTGGAAACTCGACCTCGCGCTGCCGGATGGCTCGCAGCTGGAGCTGTTCTCGTTTCCCGCGCCGCCGCCGCGGCCCTCGCGCCCGGAAGCCTGCGGGCTGCGGCACCTGGCCTTCTCGGTGCACGACGTGGCGGCTTGGAAGGCACGACTGGAAGCGCAGGGCATCGCCGTCGAGGACATCCGCCTCGACGAGTTCACCGGCCACCGCTTCGTGTTCTTCGCCGATCCGGACGGGCTGCCGCTGGAGCTGTACGAGTCCGCGCCCGCGACCTGACGGCCTGAAACCTGATCACCCGCTGCGGCGGGTTTTTTTGTGCCCGCAAACCCGTACTGAACATTTCATGTCGGGTCACGTAATGCTTTGCCAATATTTGGTAGCACTCTTCATGCAACATTAGTGAATGGTGCCAAAAATCACCTTGACTTTTTGCATGAATATCAATCTTGGAGGATTGAGCCCGGTGAACCTCGCAGTCTGGCATGGATGGGGGGGCGCGCGGCTATACGTTGGCTTACGCCGGTCGTGGCTAGTGGGTCTGCTGGCGGTGCTCAGTCTGTGGCTGGCGGCCATTCCCGTGGCGCGGGCCGCTGCGGTGTCCGGCCCGAGCGTGGCCTTGCACTACGGCGCGAAGCCACCGTGGAACGAGCTGTCGGCGTTCGACTGGGTCGTCCTGGAACCCGGCCACCACGGCAGCATCGCTGCACGCGCCCAGGCCGCACCGCACACCCGCTTCATGGCCTACCTGTCGGTCGGCGAGGTCAACCGCCAGCATCCGCAGCACGACGCCGTGCCGCCCAGATGGATGCTGGGCAGCAACAAGCCCTGGAACAGCACGGTGATCGACCAGCGCACGCCCGAGTGGCCGGCGTGGTTCGTCGAGCACGTCGCCCGGCCGCAATGGAACCTGGGCTACCGCGGCTTCTTCCTCGACACGCTCGACTCCTACCAGACCGTGGCGAAGACCCCCGAGGATCGCGCTGCGCAGGAGGCCGGTCTGGTGCGCGTGGTCAAGGCGGTCAAGGCGGCGTTTCCGCAGGCCAAGGTGATCGTCAACCGCGGCTTCGAGATCCTGCCGCAGGTGGCGCAGGACGTCGACATGGTCGCCGCCGAGTCGCTCTACCGCGGCTGGGACCAGGCCGCGATGCGCTACCAGGCCGTCAGTGATCCGGACCGCGCCTGGCTGCTGGGCAAGCTCACGGAGGTACGCACCCAGCACCGCCTGCCTGTGCTGGCGATCGACTACGTGGCACCCGCCGAACGGGCGCTGGCCCGCGAGACCGCCCAGCGCATCCGCACACACGGCTTCGTGCCCTGGGTGACGACGCCGGAACTGGACGCGATGGGCGTGGGGTCGGTCGAGGTGCTGCCGAGGCGGCTCCTCATCCTGCACGACGCACCCGTCGGCACCGCCACGGCGGAGCTGACCTACGCCGGCGCGCTGCGTTTTCTCGGCACGCCGGCGTACTACCTCGGTCTGGTGCCGGAGTACATCAACCCCGACGAGGGCGAACTGCCGCCGGTGCGCGCCGGGGAAGTCGCCGGCATCGTCACGCAGTTCAGCAATGACCGCACGCGCCCGCTGCTGGCGGCCTGGCTGCAAGCGGCGATCGCCGCGGGGGTGAAGGTGGTCAGCTTCGACCAACCGGGGGTGGGTGGCCCGGCCGTGTTGCGGGCGACGTTCGGACTGCAGCGCCGCGAGGAGAGCGTGCCGGCCCAGGCGCCGGTGGTGTTCTCGAAGCGCGATGCCGCCATCGGCTTCGAGACCGTGCCCGTGCCCGGCAAGCTCGACTTCAATGCACTCGGCGCGCCCGCCGGCTCCGATGTGCTGCTGCAGGCCCGCGACGGGCGCGGTGCCACGATGGACGCCGTGGCGATCACGCCCTGGGGCGGTTACGCGATAGCCGGCTACAGCCTGGTGCGCATGGCCGCCGGCGAGGACGAGTACCGCTGGGTCTTCGACCCGATCGCCTTCCTGCGCCGCGCGCTGGCGCTGCCGGCCATGCCGGTGCCGGACACGACGACCGAGACCGGCCGGCGCCTGCTGATGGTCCACATCGACGGCGACGGCTTCGCCAACCGCAGCGATCTGGTGCGTTCGCCGCTGGCCAGCGAGGTGCTGCTGCGCGACGTGCTGCAGCGCTACCGCCTGCCCACCGCGATGTCCATCATCGAGGGCGAGACCTCGCCACAGGGCCTCTACCCGAAGCTGTCGGCCGAGATGGAGGGCATCGCGCGGCGCATGTTCGCGCTGCCCTATGTCGAGATTGCCTCGCACACCTACTCGCACCCCTTCAACTGGGGCGATGTCGAGGGCGGCGCCTTTGGCAAGGGCTATGCGCTGGAACTGCCCGGCTACCACTTCGACGCCGAGCGCGAGATCCAGGGCTCGATCCAGTACATCCAGACCCGGCTCGCCCCGGCCGGCAAACCGGTGGTGCTGCTGCAGTGGAGCGGCGACACCAACCCGAACGAGAAGACGCTGGCCGCACTGGCCAAGTCGGGTGTGCTGGCGATCAACGGCGGCGAGACGCTCAGAACCAATGCGCTGAACTCGATGACACACGTCGCGCCGCTGGGCATCCAGAAGGGCCCGTACTTCCAGGTCTACGCGCCCAACCAGAACGAGAACGTCTACACCAACCACTTCACCGGCCCGCTCTACGGCTACGAGCGGGTGATCGAGACCTATCAGCTCACCGAGCGACCCTACCGCCTCAAGCCGGTCAACATCTACTACCACACGTATTCGGCCTCGCGGCGCGCCTCGCTGGAGGCCCTGCACCGCATCTACCGCTGGGCCCTGGCGCAGCCGCTGCACCCGGTCTACACCTCGGACTACGTGCGCAAGGCGATGAACTACGCGCAGATCGTCATCGCCCGCAGCGACGACGGTTTCCTGGTGCGCGGTGCCGGCCCGCTGCGCGAACTGCGTGCACCGCGCGCGATGGGCGTGCCGCAGATCCAGGGCAGCCGCGGCCTGGCCGGCTTCACCGCCGGCGAGCAGGAGCAGTACCTCCACCTGAGCGGCAGCGAGGCCTGGCTGGCCTTCGCCCCGAAAGCCGACAACGCCGCCTATCTGGTCGACGCCAACGCGCGGGTCGTCTCGATGGACCGCACCCCCGCCGGCACGCGCCTGCAGCTGTACAGCCATGTACCGCTGCGCCTGTCGATCCGTCACCCTGCCGGCTGTGCCATCAGCCTGGACGGGCGGCGTCTGAGTCCGACCGGCGGCGCCGACGGACTCTTTCACTACGCCAGCGACAAAGATGGAACAGAAACGCTCACGATTGGTTGCCCCTGACGCGACGGGACTGCGCGCACGCATCCTGTCCACGGGCGGCCTGCTCGTGGTGGCCGCGATGGTGCTGGTGCTGCTGGCGACGCTGTATCCGCGCCAGCAGCTGATCGACCGCCTGCGGGCCGAGCCGCGCAATGACGAACTCAGCGTCAGCTACCTCTCCAACCTGCTGGGCAGCGAGCCGGACAACGACGATCTGCGCATCCTGCTGGCCGAGCGCCATTTCGCGCTCGGCCAGACCGCGCGCACCGAGGCGACGCTGGAGCCGATGCTGCACAAGGCCATCGCCAGCGAGGACAACCGCCGGCGCCTGTACCGCCTCACCTACAACCTGCTGGAGCAGCGCGCCAACGCCGCCCGCCCCGGCAGCCCGGAAGCGCTCGCCCTGCGCACCCAGCTGATCGAGGCCCTCCAGGCCCGCCTGTCCATGGACTGGACGACCCCGCAGCTGCTGGAATTCGCCCGCAAGGCCACCGCGCTGGAGCAGCTCGGCCTGGCCCAGCGTTTCCACGCCCTGATCCGCTTCGACAGCGCGGGCGACCAGGCCCCCTGGTTCGAGGAAGCCGTGCGCACCGCCATCTGGGCGCAGGACTACACCGGCGCGGCCACGCTGCACCTGCGTGCGCTGCAGATCAGCCCGACACCGGAAGGCAAGCGCAAGCACCTGCACGAGGCGCTGCGCATCCTGCAGTCGGGCAACCTGCTCGACCAGGCCCTCACCGTGGCCGAACAGCACGCCAGCGTCGTCGGCAACGACCGCGGCCTGCTCGACTACCTGACCCGGCTGTCGCTGGCCGCCAACCGCCCGGCCGAGGCGCAGACCTATGCCAAGCGCCTGCTCCAGATGAGCCAGCGGTCCACGCCGCCCGGGCGCGACGCCGGCCTGCCCGCACCGGTGCGCTGGCTCGCACGCACGGTCGATCTGCTGGTCTCGCCCGCGCAGGCCGCCGAGCCGGAGGCGGCCAGTCCGGCGGCGTCGGCCGCAGGTGCCCCCGCGGCCGGCGATCCCAGGCTGCCCTTCGACGACGGCGCCTACCTGCTCGCCTTCCAGACCTTCCTGGCCAACCGCAACCAGTCGGACGCGTGGCGCGTCGCGGCCTCCGCCGTCCGCCAGGCGCCGACCAACATCGCCTGGCGCGAGCGGCTGGCGCAGGTCAGCGAGTGGGTCGGCAAGCCCGAGGACGCGCTGGAACACTGGCGCACCCTGGCCACGCTCACGGCCGGGCCGGGCGGTGACCGCACCATCCTGAACCGGGCGCTGCAGTCGGTGCTGCGCCTGGCGCCCAGCCTCAACGACGACGAGGTCATGCTGGCGACCTGGACCCAGGTCGGCACGATGCGCAAGCTGACGGTGGACGAGACCCTCGGCATCGTGGCGCTGACCGAACGCCTGGGCCGGCCGGAAGAGGGCATGCAGTGGCTGCTCGAGAGCGACCGCCGCCAGCCCGACCGCCGCTTGCTGGAAACCCGGGTCGATCTGGCCGAGCGCATGGGCGACCTGCCGGCCGCCATCGACGCGCTGCGCCAGCTGATCCAGCGCGACGGGACCACCATCCCCCGCGCGATGCGGCTGGCCCGGATGCACGGCGTGCGCGGCGAACACGCCATGGCCTACGAAGCGCTGGCCCCGCTGGCCGGCAAGGCCGCAGAGACCGACCTCGACTACTGGCGCCTGCTGGCCAATCTGGCCTGGACGCTGCAGATCGAATCGCAGGCGCTGGCCGCGCTCACCATCACGACCCGGCAAGGCGAACTCGACCCGATCGAAGCGGACCGCCTTGTGCAGCTGCTGCGCACCCGCAGCCCGCAGGAGGCCGCCCGTTTCGCCGAGACCGCCTGGGTCAAGCTGAAACAGCCGTCCTACCTGATCGCCGCGCTCGACCTGTGGTGGAACGCCCGGGAGATGAAGGAACTCGATCGCCTGTTCGGCAGCCTCGATGCCGAGACCGAGAAGGGGATGGCCTCGGAGTCCTATTTCTGGCTGCTGCGCGCCCAGTGGCACCAGTCCCGCAACGAGATGGCGGCCGCCATGGCGGACATGCGCCGCGCGCTGGCCGCCGTGCCCGACAGCGTCGACACCCGTGTCGCCTACCTGTTCATGCTGATCGACGCCGGCGAACGCGTCGAGTTGCAGCGCATGCTGTCCAGCTGGCACCAGCAGGCGGTGCAGAACCCGGCCTACGACCCGGCCTACGCCGCGGGCTACATGGTGCTGGAACAGCCCAAGGAAGCCTTGCCGTTCTGGCGCCGCCAGGCCCCGCTGCACCCGAACGACCCGATGTGGTCGGCCAGCTATGCCGATGTGCTGGAAGCCGCCGGCCTGCTGCGGTCGGCGCAGCAGGTCCGGATACAGGCGCTGGCACTGACCCGCCAGCGCCTGAACGACCCGGCGCTGCGCGACAAGATTCCGCCAGACCTGCTGCAGTCGCTGCAACTGCAGCTGGCCCGCCTGGATCTGGCCACCACGCAGGGCGACGACCAGTTGCGCGCCATCACCGTGCTCGCCGGCCGGCAAGGCCTGCTGGCCGATCCGGCGGTGTCGCCCGCGAACCGGGCCGCCGCCCTGGAGCTGGTGCTGGGCTGGATGCTCTCGACCGAGCAGCACGACCAGGCCCGTGTGTGGCTGTGGCGCCGCTATGCCACGACCGTCAGCAAGCCGGACTGGGCCGAGATGTCCCTGGCGCTGCACGACGGTGACCTCGCCCGCATCAGCGAGCTGTTCCGCCGTCCGGAAGCGGACCGCCTGCCGGACGGCCTGCGCATCGAGGCGCTGCAGGCACTCGGTCAGACGGCGCGCGCCCAGGCGCTGCGCATCGCCCTGCTCCAGCGCCACGACGACGACGGCCAGCACGAGGCCTACACCGACACCGCGTGGCGCCAGTCGCGCCGGGTCGAATACGGTGTGGACCTCGGCCGCGACGCGGTGCACGCCAACCGCCAGTCGCTGGCCCTGTGGCTGCCGCTGTCGCAGACGCTGCGGCTGCGCGTCGGCGCGGAGCAGTCCAGCCAGCGGGCCGGCCTCTCGCGCAGCACCGGCACGCCGGAACTCGGCCTCATCGCCACGCAGGACCGCGCGCTGTCGGCCCTGCTGCAGTTCGAGCCGGACCGCGCGCTGCAGTTCGAAGCCGCGCTGGGCCACCGCGCGGCCGAGCGTTCGTTTGTCACCGGCACGCTGTCGGCCACCGCGCAGCCGACCGCCCGGCTGCAGCTGCGCGCCGACCTGGGCTTCAACGCCCGCGCCACCGACACGGCGCCACTGTCGGTGGCCGGCCGCCAGCAGGAAGCCCGCCTGAGCGGCGACCTGCGCCTGACGCAGACCAACCCGGTGCGGGTCACGCTGCGCGCCGCACAGCTGGGCCTGCAGAGCGGCGAGCACCTGGGCTCGGCGCTCGGGCTGGACTGGGAAATCGGCCAGGTGCTGCGCGGCGCCACGCCCGACCTGAGCGTGCGCGCCTTCGGCAACTACACGCGCTACAGCCGCACCGGCAGTGCGCTGCCCGGCTGGACCGCCCGCCTGACGCCGGATGGCAGCCAGCCGGACGCGGCCTTCTTCGTGCCCGACAGCTTTGCGCTGCACGGCGTCGGCCTGAGCGCCGGCCTGGCCGCGCGCGACAGCTACACCCGCGCCTGGCGCCCCTTCCTCGACCTGAGCCTGACCCACCACAGCCGGCTGGGCGCCGGCTACGGCGCCACCGTCGGTGCCGCGGGCCGACTGCTGGGCAGCGACCAGCTGCTGGTCCAGTTCAGCACGTCGCGGTCCGGCTCCGGCAGCGATGCCCGTGCGCTGGGGCTGCGCTACGTCCTCCCGTTCTGACCCGATCTGACCCGGAACCCGCCAAGGAACCCACCATGCTCCCGTTCACCCCCTTCCCGAAACTCTTCAAGCTGCTGGCCCTGCTGCTGCTGGCGATCGCCGCCACCGGCTGCTCCGTGATGGACAAGACCCGCACGCCGGTCCAGCTCGACGCGGGCGCCAAGTGGGTCATCCTGCCCATGGCCAACCACACCGAGACGCCACAGGCCGGCCTGCGCGCCGAGGTGATCCTCGAATCGCTGCTGCGCCAGCGCGGCCTGCAGACGCTGGTGCGTCCGCCGACCCTGCAGACCGGCGACCTGATGGCCGACCTGCCTGACCGCAAGGTGCAGCAGGACGCCCAGCGCTGGGCCGCCGAGCAGGGCATCCGCTATGCGATGACCGGCGCGGTGGACGAGTGGCGCTACAAGGTCGGCGTGGACGGCGAGCCGGCCGTCGGCCTGGTGCTGCAGGTCATCGACCTCGGCTCGGGCAATGTGGTCTGGACGGCCACCGGCGCCAAGTCCGGCTGGAGCCGCGAAGCCCTGTCCGCCGTGGGCCAGAAGCTCATGCGCGACATGCTCGGCGATCTCTCGCTGCGCTGAGATCCGGGGTCCGCCATGCTGGTTTCCAAGTTCACGGCCGACGCGACCGCCCAGGACGGGCTGCATGCGCTCGCGTCCCCCCGGGTCCGGATGGGCTGGATCGCGCTCGAGATCGTCGTGATGACGCTGGGTGTCATCGCCATCGGCCACTGGGTCTCGCCCGACGATCCGCTGTTCACCCGCGCGCCGATTCCGTGGACCTGGTTCGCGCCGATCCTGGTCGGGCTGCGCTATGGCGTGCTGGCGGGCCTCAGCTCCATGGCGATGGTGCTGGTGGCGTGGCGGCTGCTGCAGGGGGCCGATCCCTCGGTGGCCTTCCCGGTGCTCTACTTCCTCGGCGGCCTGCTGCTGACCATGGTCTGCGGTGAGTTCAGCGGCCTGTGGCGCTCGCGCATCCGCCGCCTGTCGCAGGCCAACGCCTACCTCGAAGACCGCATCGAGCGTGTCACCAACCGCCTGTTCATGGTCCAGCGCTCGCACGACGTGCTGGAGCAGGACCTGCTGCTGCAGCCCTCGACGCTGCGCCAGGCGCTCGGCGACATGCGCGCCCGCTCGCTCGCCGGCCAGCTCGCTGCGCCGGCCGCGGCCAAGGCCTTCCTCGATTTTCTCGGCGTGCACTGCCAGATCGAGAGCGCGCAGGTCCTCACGCTCACCCCCGGCGCCGCGCACGGCACGACGCTGGCCAGCGTCGGCCAGCCGGTGCCGGTGAAGCTGGACGACCCGCTGGTCCAGTACGCGCTCGACCAGCGCCGCCTGGCCCACGTGCAGGCCGGCTTCCCGATCCACGAGGCCGCCACCAGCCACCTTGTCGCCGCGCCGCTGGTGCTCGGCACGCACCGCGAGCAGGCGCTGCTGGTGGTGAGCCGCATGCCCTTCCTCGCGCTGCACGACGAGGCGCTGGAGCTGATGGCCGTGCTGTGTTCGTCGTTCTCGGACGCCGCGCTGGTCAGCGACGAGGTGCCGGGCCTGCTGGCCCACCTGCCGAACTGCCCGGTCGAGTTCGCGGAAGAGGCCAGCCGCCTCGACCGCATCGCCCGCGAGTTCCGGCTGCCCAGCCAGGTGGTGGTACTGACCTTCAACGACCCGGTGCACGCCGCCAGCCAGCGCCGGCTGGCCGAGCAGCGCGCCCGCTCGCCCGACGTCGTCTGGCCCTATGCCCTGGAAGGTGAACGCGAACGCCTCGTCACCCTGATGCCGCTGGTCGGCCGCACGGCGGTCGACGGCTACCTGCTCAGCCTGGCGAGCTATGTCGCCGAACGGCAGGGACTCGCGCCGCACCAGGCCGATCTGGCCGTGCTCGGCATCCAGCACCGCGTGATGACCCTGGGCCAGGCAGCGCTGGCGCCGGCGCTCATCGGCATCCTCGGAGGCACCAGCGCATGAACCCGCTGCAGTTCCTGCTCGCGCTGGGGCTGGAGTTCGGCGCCGCGCTGCTGCTGTGGACCGGCGACCGCGACGTCCTGCAGCTGGGCGCCTACATCGGCGTGCATGCGCTGGCCTGTGCGGTGCTGGCCGTGACGCTGTTCCCGCTGCTGCCCGGGCGGCTGCGCCAGCCGCCGCTGGCGGTGCTGGCGCTGCTGTTCAGCCTGGCGTTCTTCATCCCCTTCCTCGGGCTGGTGGCGCTGCTGCTGGCGGTGGTGGTGATGCGGCTGATGCCGGTGCGCACACTCGACTCCCACTTCCGGCTGGCCGCGCCGCCGGAGTTCCTGCTCTCGGTGCGCGAGCCGGCGCGGCTGTTCCGCGGCCTGAGCATCCGGCAGCTGCTCACCGACGTGCACGCCGCCGCCCCGCTGCGCACCCGCGCCCTCAACGCCATCGCCAGCAAGCCCGCGCGCATCGCCGGCGACCTGCTGCGCAAGCTGCTGAGCGACCCGGTGGAAGACCTGCGCCTGGTCGCCTACGGCCTGCTCGACACGCAGGAAAAGGCGCTGCGCACCCGCATCTCCGAACAGGCCGCGCTGCTGGAGCAGTTCACCACCGAGCCGCACCGCCACAGCGCGAGCCGCATCGAGGTGCTCCGCCACCTGGCGGAGCTGAACTTCGAGCTGGTCTACCAGTCGCTGGTGCAGGGCGACGTGCGCGAGCACACGCTGGCCCGCGCCATCGAACACGCGCAGGCGGCCATCGCGCTCGACCCGGGCGACGGCGGTCTGCGCCAGCTGCTCGCGCGCATGCACCTGGAGCAGGGCGACATCGACCGCGCCTGCGACGACCTGGTCCGCGCCACCGAGGACGGCCTGCCCGACAACCGCGTGCTGCCCTATCTGGCCGAGATGGCCTACCGCCGCGGCGACTGGCGCAGCGTGCGCGCCCTGATGCTGCGCATCGACCCGCTGACCGTGACCCCGCGCATGGCCGCGCTGGTGCGCTACTGGCAAACCGCAGGAGAGCGGACTTGACTGAATTGCCCCGTGCCCAATCGGCCGACATCGCGCTGCTGCTCGAAGGCACCTATCCCTACATCTCGGGCGGCGTGTCGAGCTGGGTGCACCAGATCATCACCGGCTTTCCCGACCTGACCTTCGCGGTGGTGTTCCTGGGGTCGCGGCCCGAGGACTATGGCCCGATCCGCTACAAGCTCCCGCCGAATCTGGTCCACGTCGAGGCGCACTACATCTTCGACGCCGAGGACCGCCCCGCCCAGCGCACGCTGCGCACCGACCCGGCTGCCTTCGCCCACGTCAAGGCGCTGCACCGCTACTGGCAGGACCCCGAGAACACGCCCGCCGGCACCAACCCGCAGGCCCTGTTCGGCGCGGTGATCGACCGCTTCGACGACCAGCTCGGCGAGGCGCACTTCCTGCGCGGCGACCAGGCCTGGGAGCACCTCTGCGCGCAGTACGAGGAGCGCTGCACCGACCCGTCCTTCGTCGACTACTTCTGGACCGTGCGCACCATGCACGCGCCGCTGTGGAAGCTCAAGCGCATTGCCGACAGGCTGATCCCGGTGAAGGCCTTCCACACCGTCTCGACCGGCTACGCCGGGCTGCTGGGCGCCATGTGCAAGCGCAAGCATGGCCGCTCGCTGGTGCTCTCGGAACACGGCATCTACACCAAGGAACGCAAGATCGACCTGTTCGGCGCCCACTGGATCGCCGACAACCGCTCGGTGCTGCAGCGCGACCTGACCGAGCTGAGCTACTTCCGCGACCTGTGGATCCGCTTCTTCCAGGGCATCGGCAAGGCCTGCTACGAGTCGAGCGACCAGATCATCGCGCTGTACGAGGCCAACCGCCGCCGCCAGGTCGCCGACGGCGCCCGCGGCGAGCGCACCAGCACGGTCCCCAACGGCATCGACATCGCCCGCTTCGCGCCCCTGCGCGCGCTGCGGCCGGCCAAGGTGCCCCAGGTGCTGTGCCTGATCGGGCGCGTGGTGCCGATCAAGGACGTCAAGACCTACATCCGCGCGCTGCGCAGCGTCGTCAACCAGCTGCCCGAGGCCGAAGGCTGGATCGCCGGCCCCGAGAACGAGGACCCCGCCTACGCCGAGGAATGCAAGCTGCTGATCGCCAGCCTCGGCCTGCAGGACCGGGTGCGCTTCCTCGGCTTCCAGCAGCTCACCGAGCTGCTGCCGAAGGTGGGGCTGGTCGTGCTGTCCTCGATCAGCGAGGCGCTGCCGCTGGTGCTGCTCGAAGGCTTCGCCGCGGGCGTGCCGGCGGTGAGCACCGACGTCGGCTCGTGCCGCCAGCTCATCGAGGGGCTGGACGACGAGGACCGCGCGCTCGGCCCGTCCGGCCGCGTGGTCGGGCTGGCCGATCCGAAGGCGCTGGCGGATGCCGCCGTCGAGCTGCTGTCCGACTCCGCCGCCTGGCAGCGCGCCAGCGATGCCGGCGTGGAGCGGGTGCAGCGCTACTACTCGCTTGAACGCATGCTCGGGCGCTACCGCGCGATCTACGAAAGGGCCCTGACGTGGCAGGCATCGGTTTCGAGCTGAGAAAGCTCCTTCGGCGCGACAGCTTCGCCGGACTGTTCAAGGCCTACGCCTACGCGGGCATCATCAGCTCCGGGCCGTGGGTGCTGTCCATCCTGGGCATCCTGGTGATCGGCCTGGTCTCGGCGCTGACCGTGCCGGACCGCCAGATCACCCAGTTCCAGGTCTCGGTGACCTACCTGATCATGCTGTCGCTGGTGCTCACCGGGCCGATCCAGCTCTCCTTCACCCGCTGGGTGGCGGACCGGCTGTTCGAGAAGCGCCAGGCGATGATCGCGCCGAACTTTCTCGGCGCGCTGCTGATCGTCATCGTCGGCTCGGGCCTGCTGGGGCTGCTGGCGGTGGCCACGCTGTTTCCGGGGCAGACCAACCTGTTCCGGGTCTCCTTCGCCAGCGGGCTGGTGGTGATGAGCGGCATCTGGCTGGCGACGATCTTCCTGTCGGGCATGAAGCAGTACAAGACCATCGTGCTGCTGTTCGGCCTGGGCTACGGCGTGAGCGTGACCGGCGCGCTGCTGCTGAGCCGGATGGGCATGGAAGGCCTGCTGCTGGGCTTCGTGGTCGGGCAGTTCGTGCTGCTGGCCGGCATGCTGGTGATGGTGCTGCGCACGCTGCCGACCGAGCGGCTGATCAGCTTCGATTTCCTGAAGCGCGGGGCGATGTTCACCTCGCTGGTCTGGGTCGGGCTGTTCTACAACCTCGGCGTCTGGGCCGACAAGCTGGTGTTCTGGGCCGCGCCGGAAGTCAGCCAGGCCATCATCGGCCCGCTGCGTGCGTCGATCATCTACGACATGCCCGCCTTCCTCGCCTATCTGGCGATCATCCCCGGCATGGCGGTGTTCCTGGTGCGCATCGAGACCGACTTCGTCGAGTACTACGAGCGCTTCTACGACGCGGTGCGCGAGGGCGGCTCGCTGGGCAACATCCAGCGCCTGCGCGACGAGATGGTCTTCACCATCCGGCAGGGGCTGTACGAGATCCTGAAGATCCAGGGCATCACGGTGCTGCTGGTGATCCTGGCCGCGCCGACGGTGCTGGACTGGCTCGGCATCTCGCACCTCTACCTGCCGCTGCTCTACCTCGACGTGGTGGCCGCCAGCCTGCAGGTGGTGCTGCTGGGCCTGCTCAACATCTTCTTCTACCTCGACCGGCGGCGCGTCGTGTTCGGGCTGACCGCGCTGCTGCTGGTGCTCAACGTCGGGCTGTCGCTGGTGACGCTGCGCCTGGGCGCCTCGTTCTACGGCTACGGCGTGGCGCTGGCGATGATGATCACGGTGTTCGTGGCCATGCTCGCGCTGGAGAGCAAGCTGCACCGGCTGGAGTACGAGACCTTCATGCTGCAGTGAGGCGCACTGCGGCTGGAACCCGCTCGGCCAGCGTTCGGGCGATGGCGAAGGCCGCCCTCAGCGCGGCTCGCTGCGGTTCGAGCCCGCCACCAGATCAAACCGGAACAGCCGGCACTCGATCGGCCCGTTCCACATCGGCACGCGGCGCGACTCCTTCAAGCGCATCGCCTGCGGCAGCTTGGCGTCCGGGCTGAGCACCCAGGCGGTCCAGCCGGCGTACTGGCGTTTCCAGTGCGTGGCGAGCGCGGCGAAGAAGGCCTGCGACGTGCCGCCACCTTCAAAGGTTTCCCGCGAATCGCGGTAGCCGCCGGGGGCGGAGCCGGTGCCCTTGGCGTCGATGCGCTCGCCGTAGGGCGGGTTGAGCATCAGCACGCCGTGGGCGGTCGGGGCGTTGCGCTGCAGGGCGTCGACGGTCTTGAAATCGATGACGTGGGCGACCCCCGCGCGCTCGGCGTTGCGGGTGGCGAAGTCGGTCATGCGGAAGGAGACATCACCCGCGTAGACCCGCACGGCCGGTGCATGGACCCGTGCCCGCGCCTCGGCCTTCATCGACTGCCACGCCACCACCTCGGCGCGGAAGGGCGCGAGCTTCTCGAAGGCGAAGCTGCGCTGCAGGCCCGGCGCCATGCCGCAGGCGATCTGCGCGGCCTCGATGGCGATGGTGCCGGCGCCGCAGCAGGGGTCGAGCAGGTCGCCGTCCTCGGCGCGGCCGTGCCAGCCCGCGGCGGCCAGCATCGCGGCGGCCAGGGTTTCCTTCAGCGGCGCCTCGCCCTGCACCTCGCGCCAGCCGCGCTTGAACAGGGCCTCGCCGCTCAGGTCGACGTAGATCTGCGCGTAGTCCTCGCCCACGTGCAGTTGCACCGACAGGTCGGCGAAGCGCGGATCGACATCCGGGCGCTCGCCGGTCTGCTCGCGCATCACGTCGCAGATCGCGTCCTTGATGCGCAGCGAGGCGAAGTGCAGGCTCTGCAGCGGCGAGCGCACCGCCGAGGTGTCCACGCGCAGCGTCTGGCGCGACGTGATCCAGTCGGTCCACGGCACCGTGCGGGCGATGTCGTACAGATCCTCCTCGTCGCGGTAACGGCCTTCGGCGACCTGCCACAGCACGCGCGGGGCCAGCCGGCTCTCCAGGTTGAGGCGCATCGCGGTGTGGACACTGCCGATCAGCGAGATGCCGCCGCGGCCGAGCTGCACCGACTCGGCCGCGCGCGGCGCACCGGCTGCGGTCAGGATGGCGCGCACTTCGTCGGCCAGCAGGGGCTCGACGCCAGCGGCGCAGGGCAGGAACAGGGGGGTCGGGTTCAAGGCAGTGGTCCGTCGTCTTCGTGGTCAGGGGCCGGCAGGCGTCAGGCGCGATTGTCGCCCCGGATGCCCCGCCGATACAGCCGCACACGCACAGGCACCGCTCGTCACCTGAACGGCGTCATCGACACACCGCTTTCAAACGTTCAATACATCCGGACACTGTCTTAATGGATGGTGTGCATTCCGGTGCACTGGGCAGACTACGCTGGGTGCACCTCGACAACGGAGCTTTCCCACCATGATGCAATTCACCCCCACCCGTCCCCTGGTCCTGGCCCTGACGTCCGCTGCACTGCTCCTCGGCGGCTGCGCCGACATGAGCGCCCGCCAGAAGGGCACGGCGACCGGGGCCGCGGCAGGTGCTGCGGTCGGCGCAGTGCTGAGCAAGGTCACCGGAGGCAAGGCCGGTTCGGGCGCGGTCATCGGCGGCGCGGTCGGTGCGGTCGCGGGCAACCTGTGGTCCAAGAAGATGGAAGACAAGCAGCGCGCGATGGAGCAGGCCACCCAGGGCACCGGCATCGACGTGAGCCGCACGGCCGACAACCAGCTCAAGGTGAACGTGCCGAGCGACCTGTCCTTCGACAGCGGTCGCTCGAACATCCGCCCGGAACTGGCGCCGATCCTGACCAAGTTCTCGCAGGGTCTGGACGCGACGATGCACGTGCAGATCATCGGCCACACCGACAGCCAGGGCAGCGACGCGGTCAACAACCCGCTGTCGGTCGACCGTGCCGCCTCGGTGCGCGACTACATGGTGTCGCAGGGCGTCTCGGCCACGCGCATCTCGATCGAAGGCAAGGGCGAGCACCAGCCGGTGGCGGACAACAGCACCACCGACGGCCGCGCCAAGAACCGCCGCGTCGAGATCTTCCTGCGCGAGCCGGAAAAAGCCGGCTCCTGAGCCCGCGCAGCGTCCGCGGTCAGGCCGGCTGCCAGAAGATGTAGTCGGCCTGGTACTTGACGATCAGGCGCTGGCCGGCATTGCTCGGCGCGCAGATCTGGGACGGCGCCACGCCGCCCTTGGTCGCCGTGCGCTGGATGTAGCTCACGCCGGTCATCGCGCCAGCACCCATCGCCGGGTTGGCCTTGACGAGCTGGTGCGGGATGTTGCCCGCGCCGGCCGGTGCCACCGCCACCTGCGTGCCGGTCAGCTTCGAGCCATCGGCCGACTGCCACGTGGCGGGCGGGCCGAAGTACTTGCCGACCATCCGGCCGCCGCGGTCATTCAGCGCCGCATCCGGGCCGACGAAGACCCATTCCATCTGGTCCACCGCGCCAGTGCCCGCCTTGACGCGGCACTCGTAGGTGATCTCGCCCACGCCCACGGTTTCCATGGCCACCTTGTGCCCGTCCGGCACCTTGACGGCGTCCGGCAGCGCCATCTGGCTGTAGGGCGTCATCGGCGCCATCGTGGTCACGGAACTGGCGCAGGCCGACAGGAGGGCCACCGCAGCAGTCGACAGGATGAGCTTGGTATTCATGGACATCTCCAGCGAGGTTGATTGGGAAGTGGACCGTCTGATGCATCAACACAAGCGGTCCTGTCCTTCTCTACGCAGTCCATGCGGATCTGGATGCACTTTCGATGCAACCGGTAACAATTAACGTTTTTGCCGGTTTCGGCCGAGGCCGAGGCTCAGTCCCAGAGCAGCAGTTCGGCCAGCCGCCGCGTCACCCACACCGCCTCATCCGGCGTGAAGCCGGATTCGGGCGTCTGCAGCCCCGCCTCCATGCGCGTCAGCACCTCGTCCTCGGACACGCCCAGGTCGAAGTGGATGTGCTGCGCCTGCGCGACGAGCTGCTGCGCGAGGTCCTCGCACGCCTCGTAGCGCGCGCGCACCTCGGCGATGGGCGTGCGCAGCCGCGTGCGGTGGCGGTCGCGGTGCAGGTCGAGGAAGGACTCGGGGAGGAGGATCTGGTTCTCGTGGTCGTCGGACATGGTGGGGGTGCGTGCGGTCAGTGGGCCGGCGCCGACGACGCATGGGCCGCCTTCGCCAGGGTGAACCAGGTCAGCAGGCCGGCGACCAGCGCGCAGCCGCCGATGCCGCTGACCATGGGCATCGGCGAGCCGTCGACGAACTGCGAGATCACGCCCATCACGACGGCGCCGGTGACCATCTGCGTGGTGCCCAGCAGCGCGGACGCCGTGCCGGCGATCTCGCCATGCGTCTCCAGCGCCAGCACGGCCGTGGTCGGCACCACCAGCCCGAGGCAGCCGAAGCTGCAGAACACCAGCGCGCTCAGCACGTCCAGCCGGTCCACCCCGAGCGCGAACAATGCCCACAGCAGCAGCGCGATCGACGCGAAACCGGCGACACCCGCCTCCACCACGCGCACCAGCCCGTAGCGGGCGCAGAGCCGGCCGTTGAACTGCGCGACGCCGATGAAGGCCGCGGCGTTGACCGAGAAGAGGAAGCCGTACTGCATCGGCGTCACGCCGTAGTGGCCGATCAGCAGGAAGGACGAGTTGCCCAGGTAGGCGAAGAAGGCCGACATGCCGAAGGCGCCGATCAGCGTCAGCGCCATGAAGTGGCGGTCGCGCAGCAGCGTCCAGTAGGTCCCCAGCACACCGCCCAGCGTCGAGGCGGTGCGCGAGGCGGCGGGGCGGCTTTCCTCCAGTTGCGACGCCAGCAGCGCGATGCCCAGCACGCCCAGCGCCGACACGGTCCAGAAGATCCACCGCCAGCTCGCCACCGAGATCACCAGGCTGCCCGCCAGCGGCGCCAGGATCGGCGAGACGCTGAACACGAGCATCAGCATCGAGGTGAGCTTCGTCGCCTCCACGCCGGTGTGCAGGTCGCGCACGACGGCGCGCGGGATCACCGTGCCCGCGCAGGCGCCGACGCCGGCGATGAAGCGCAGCACGATCAGCGTCTGGATGTCCGGCGCGAGTGCGCAGCCGATGCTGCCGGCGACGAACAGCGCGAGTCCGAAGTACAGCGGCGGCTTGCGGCCGAAGTGGTCCGACAGCGGGCCGTAGAGCAGCTGGCACAGGCCGAGCGCCAGGAAGAACACCGTCAGGCTGAGCTGCACCTGGGCGACATCGGCGTGCAGGCTGTGGCCGATCTCGGGCAGCGCGGGCAGGTACATGTCGATCGCGAACGGGCCGATCGCGGAGACCAGGCCGAGCACGAGGGCGTGGCGGAAGAGGGAGGACTGCATGGGGGTGCGCCCCGGGGGGACGCGAGCGGGCAAGCGGATGATGGTAGCCGGTGTGGGTTGCAGGTGCAGCGGGGCAGTTTGTCTTGCATTCTGGACAATCTGCCTGAAAAGCCGGACTATGTCTTCCATGCAAGACAAAATCTACACCCTCTCCGATCTCGGCCAGCAGATCAAGGCCGTGCGCCAAGCCTCAGGCTTGGGCACCGTCGAGATCGCCGACCGCTCCGGCCGCAGCCGCGACGTGCTGTACCGGCTGGAGCAGGGGCGCGACGTGTCGGTGAGTTCGCTGCTGGCGCTGCTGCAGGTGCTGGGGCACGCCATCGAGATCGTGCCGGCGGGGCGGCCGACGCTGGAGGAGATGCGGCGGCGCTTTGCGTTCGACGAGGAGGATGAGGCGGAGGGTGGCGCATGACCACGGACATGGACACGCCAGGGCTGCCGGAGCGCATCAAGCGGCTCGATGTGACGCTGTCCAGCGCAGTGGCGGGCGAGCTGATCCGCGAATCGACCTACGTCTTCCGCTATGCACGCGACGACGAGGCGCAGCCCGCCGTGAGCCTGCTGTTGCCGGCGAGCCGGGCGCTGCACGAGGACGGCGACCTCTTCCCGTCAATGGAGATGAACCTGCCGGAAGGCTTCCTGTTCCAGCAGATCATCGAGTGGTTCCGCAAGGCGCAGATCACCAAGATGCACCTGCTGGCGCTGATGGGCGACGGCGGCATCGGGCGGGTCGGTTTCCGTCTGCCGGGCCGCGAGCCACCCACCACGCCCGCGCCGATGGAGCGCGCCACACTGCTGCGGGCAGACCCGGACCAGACGCTGTTCGGCGAACTCGTCCACACCTACCTGGCCACCGGCATGGGCGTGTCCGGCGTGCAGCCCAAGATCCTGGTGCCGAGCCGGGCGACGCTGGCGATCCCGGATCTGATCGTCAAGAAGGCGGGCGCGGCTTTTCCGGATCTGGCGGCGAACGAGTTCCTGTGCCTGAGCGCAGCGCGGCGGGCGGGAATCGAGGTGCCGGGGTTCGCGCTGTCCGAGGATGCGGGGCTGCTGGTGGTGGACCGCTTCGACCTCGGTAACCACGGCGAGCGGCTCGGCTTCGAGGACATCGCGGCGCTGATGGGCCTGCGGGTGCATGACAAGCTCTCGAACCGCAAGTACCACGGCAGCTACGAGCGGGTGGCCGAGGTGATCGGGCTGCTGTCCTCGAACCGGGCGCGGGATCTGGCGGCGTTCTTCGCACAGTTGACGCTGTCGGTGATGGTGCGCAATGGGGACGCGCATCTGAAGAACTTCGGGCTGCTCTACCGCGACGAGCGGGATGTGCGGCTGGCGCCGCTGTACGACGTGGTGACGACGACGGTCTACACCTACGAACGCCCCGGCGGATTCGAGGACATCGACCGCACCCTCGCGCTGAAGTGGCGCCACGGCCGGCACAGCAGCCGCGCTTACCCGACCACCGATGCGTTGATCCGCTTCGGGCGAGAGGTCTGTGGTGTCGCGCGGCCGCAGCAGGTGATCGAGCGGATCGCCGACGCGATGACCGAGACGCTGGCCGAGGCGCGGGGGGATGGGCGGATCGCGGCGGGGTTGCTGGAGAAGATCGGGCCGCAGTGGGCCGAGGGGCTGGCGCATGCAGGGCGGCGCTGAGTTGGGCTTGTTGGTATATCCCATACCGAAACCAGCCCGTGCTGACCATCCGGCAGAGTCACACCGAACGCATCGACATCACACAAGTGCGACGCGGTGAATCACAGCGGGCCTGGGCACAGCGGCTGGGCGTGTCGGTGCCGACGCTGATCTGGCTGGAGCAGGGAGATCCGGGCGTCGGCCTGGGCATCGTCGCCACGGCGCTGTGGCTGATGGGCCGGGCCGAGGCGCTGGGTGAGCTGGCCGCACCGCAGCATGACCGCGGCGGCGGTCGCGCTCACGGATCCGTTCCGCCGCGGCGGGCAAGGCGGATGACCCGACATGAACCCACCCCGTCATGCCCGCGAAGGCGGGCACCCATGCATGGAGAGGCCGGTCATGTGCTGGCGTGGGTCCTCGCGTTCGCGAGGATGACGAGAAGGTGATCGAGGGATAACGGGAAGGTGGCCGCGGGATGACGGCCGGGGCGATCAGGCGGCGCCACGCGCCCGCCGCGCCCGCACCGCCTCCGCCAGCCTCCGCAGCACCGGCTCCGTCTGCGCAAAACTGATGCACGCATCCGTGATCGACACCCCATGCCGCAGCGGCTCGCCCGGCCGCAGGTCCTGCCGGCCTTCCTCCAGATGGCTCTCGATCATCACGCCCGTGATGCGCCGCTCGCCGCCCGCGATCTGGCCCGCGATGTCCTCGGCGACCTCGATCTGGCGGCGGTGCTGCTTGCTGCTGTTGGCGTGGGACAGGTCGATCATCACCTGCTCGCGCAAGCCCGCGCCGCGCAGCATCGCGCACGCCGCTTCCACGTCCGCCGCGCTGTAGTTCGGCGCCTTGCCGCCGCGCAGGATGACGTGGCAGTCGGCGTTCCCCGTCGTCTCGAACACGGCGGCCACGCCCATCTTGGTCATGCCCATGAAGGCGTGCGGCGCGCTCGCGGCCAGGATCGCGTCGGTCGCCACGCGCACGCCTCCATCGGTCCCATTCTTGAAACCGACCGGGCAACTCAGGCCCGAGGCGAGCTGGCGGTGGCTCTGGCTCTCGGTGGTGCGCGCGCCGATCGCCCCCCACGAGATCAGCTCGGCGATGTACTGCGGGCTGAGCAGGTCGAGGAACTCGCTGCCCGCCGTCAGGCCCAGGCCGAGGATGTCGATCAGCAGCGCGCGGGCACGCTCCAGCCCCTCGTTGATGGCGAAGCTACCGTCCAGGTGCGGGTCGTTGATGTAGCCCTTCCAGCCGACCGTCGTGCGCGGCTTCTCGAAGTACACGCGCATCACGGTGACCAGCTCGCCGCGCAGCTCGTCCGCGAGCGGCTTCAGGCGCGCGGCGTATTCCATCGCCTGCGCATGGTCGTGGATCGAGCACGGCCCGACGACGACCACCAGCCGGTCATCGCGGCCGTGCAGCACGTCGGCGATCTCGCCGCGCACCTGCTCCACCAGCGCCTGCGCCGGCTCGCTCACCGGCAGCCGCTCGTGCAGCAGCGCGGGGGTGATCAGCGGGCGCACGGCGTCGATGCGGGTGTCGTCGGTGCGGGTGGTGTCGCGGGTGGAGCGGCGGGAGCCGGTCTCGCGGTCGTGGAGGGGGGTGTCGATCGTGCTCATGGCGCGATTGTCGCGCCGCTCATGATCTCACCGGTTCGCACCTTCCGCGACCTGCTCGCACGCCAGACAGCGCAGCGCCTGCGGCATGACCTCCAGGCGCGCCAGCGGGATGTCCGCGCTGCAGTCGAGGCAGACGCCATAGGTGCCGTGGTCCATGCGCTGCAGCGCCAGCCCGATGTCGGCCAGCTCCTGGCGCTCGTGGTCGGTGAAGACGAGGTCGATCTCGCGGTCGGAGTCGCGGGCGGGGGCATCGTCGCCGTCCTGGAGCAGCACCTCGCGGGCGTGCTGGACACGGGTGCCGCCGTCGGTGTGCAGGGCTTGCGAGGCCAGCAGGGCTTCCTGCCGCTGCATCAGGGCGGTGCGCAGGGCGGCGCGGCGGGGCAGGTCGAACTTCTGGGCGGTGGTCATGGTCTTCTCCAGACACAGGGGGAACCGGAACATCGTGGCACCCGCAGGGTCGGTCTGGCTTGACTGGCGTCAACCAGCGCCCCGGCATGACCCGACTGGCCGCCACCGCCCGCCGCAGGCACACTGCCGCGATGGACGACACCGACCGCCACCTGATCTCGCTGCTGCGCCAGGACGCGCGGCTGACCGTCGCCGCGCTGGCCACCAGGCTCGGCGTCTCGCGCGGCACCGTCACCAACCGGCTGCGCAAGCTCGAAGACGAGCAGGTGATCGTCGGCTACACGCTGCGCCTGCGCCCGGATGCCGAGCCGGACCAGATCCGCGCCTGGATGGGCGTGCTGGTCGAGGGCAACCAGACCCGCGAGGTCATCGCCAACCTGCTGGGCGAGCCGGGGGTGCAGGCCCTGCACGACACCAACGGCCGCTGGGACCTGCTGGCCGAGCTGCGCGCCGATTCGATGGCCGAGCTGTCGCGGGTGCTGGAGCGGGTGCGGCTGATCAAGGGGATCCGCACGACGGAGACGAGCATCCTGCTGGCGAGCTACCGCTGAGTCTGTCTGCGCGTCAGGCGGCGATCCGCAGCGCGTCCACCGGCGCCCGCAGCAGCCCGAACAGGTCCTTCGGATCCACCGCCTGCGGCACCAGATCGATCTCCCGGCCCAGGCCGAGCGCCCGCGCCGTGTCGTGCACGAAGCACAGTGCGGCGTAGTCCTCCAGCGCGAAGCCGACCGAGTCGAACACTGTCACCTGCTCGGCCGAGGTGCGCCCCGGTGCCTGTCCGGCGAGCACCTGCCAGAACTCGGTCACGGGGAAGTCCGCGGGCATCTGCTGCACGTCGCCCTCGATGCGGCTTTGCGGCGCGTATTCGACGAATACCGGGCCGCAGCGCAGCACGTCGGCGTGCAGTTCGGTCTTGCCGGGGCAGTCGCCGCCGACGGCGTTCAGGTGCATGCCCGGCGCGATCAGGTCCGGCGTCAGGATGGTGGCGTTGGTCTTGTCCGCGGTCACCGTGGTGACGATGTCGGCACCCTGCACGGCCTCGCGGATGCTGGCGCAGACCGTCACCGACAGGCCCTGTCCGTCGAGGTTCGCGGCGAGGTTCGCGGCCAGCTTGGCCGTGGCGGCGGGATCGGTGTCGAACAGGCGCAGCTCGCGGATGCCGACGAGGTCGCGGAAGGCGATCGCCTGGAACTCGCTCTGCGCGCCGTTGCCGATCAGCGCCATCACGCGGCTGCCCGGGCGGGCCAGGTGGCGCGCGGCAGTGGCAGACATGGCGGCGGTGCGGATCGCGGTGGTCAGCGTCAGCTCGGACAGCAGCCGCGGCACGCCGGTGGCGACATCGGCCAGCACGCCGAAGGCCATCACGGTGGGCAGGCCGGCGCGGGTGTTCTTGGGGTGGCCGTTGACGTACTTGAAGGTGAAATGCTCGGCGTCGGCGATCGGCATCAGCTCGATCACGCCGTCAGCGGAATGGCAGGCCAGGCGCGCACGCTTGTCGAAGTCGTTCCAGCGCAGGAAGGCGGCTTCGATGCGCTCGGCCACGCCCGCGATGCAGGCGGGCAGGCCGACACGCTGGACGAGCCGGACCATGTCCTCGACGCCGACGTACAGGGTGGGGGACAAGGTAGATGCTGTGATGGTGGTGTCCATGGACGTCTCCGGAAGTGCTGGGCTTGGGTAGAGTCTCCCGAAGGTCGGCGTCAGGCGGAAGCGCATGAACTGCCGCGTTTCGCTGCCAACCCTGCCGAAATGACAGTCTCCACTGCCACATTGCTGCACCACCCCACAGGACCATGCCCATGACCACGCACCCCATGCTCACCGCACTGCAGGCGCAGGCCAGTGAGTTCATCGCGCTGCGCCGCGACCTGCACCGCCACCCCGAACTCGGCCTGTCCGAACACCGCACGGCGCAACTCGTCGCCGAGCGGCTCGAAGCCTGGGGCTACACCGTGCACCGCGGACTGGCGACCACAGGCGTCGTCGGCCAGCTGAAGCGCGGCAATGGCCCGCGCCGGCTCGGCCTGCGCGCCGACATGGACGCGCTGCCGATCCAGGAAACCAGCGGCAAGCCGTGGGCCAGCGCGCACGACGGCGTCATGCACGCCTGCGGCCACGATGGCCACACGGCGATGCTGCTCGCCGCGGCGCACCACCTCGCGCACCACGTCGATTTCTCCGGCACGCTGAACCTGATCTTCCAGCCCGCCGAGGAATACCCCGGCGGCGCAAAGCTGATGATCGAGCAGGGCCTGTTCGCGCGCTTCCCCTGCGACGCCGTCTTCGCGATGCACAACATGCCCGGCATCCCGCAGGGCCGGCTCGTGCTGCGCGACGGCGCGGCGCTGGCCTCCAGCGACGACGTGACGATCACGCTGCACGCCACCGGCGGCCACGGCGCGGCGCCGCAGCTCGCCACCGACCCGGTCGTCGCCGCAGCCAGTCTGGTGATGGCGCTGCAGACCGTCGTATCGCGCAATGTCGATCCGCAGCAGATGGCGGTGGTCACCGTCGGCGCGCTGCACGCCGGCCGCGCCAGCAACGTGATCCCGGACCGGGCAACGCTGGAGCTGAGCGTGCGCTCGCTCGACCCAGGCGTGCGCGACCTGCTGGAGCGGCGCATCCGCGCGCTGGCGGTGGCGCAGGCGGAGAGCTTCGGCGTGCGCGCCGAGGTGGACTACAAGCGCGACTACCCGGTGCTGGTCAACACCCTGGCCGAGACCGACTTCGCCCGCCGCGTGGCGCTGGAGCTGCTCGGCCCGGACCACGTCACGCTGAACGGCCCCGCGCTCAACGGCAGCGAGGACTTCGCCGTGATGCTGGAACACTGCCCCGGCAGCTACCTGCTGATCGGCAACGGCGACGGGGAGGGCGGCTGCATGGTCCACAACCCTGGCTACGATTTCCACGACGACAACGTCGGGGTCGGCGCGGCGTACTGGGCACTGCTGGCAGAGCGGTTTCTGGTCGACGCCGCCCCCGGCCTTTGAGCCATCCACCAACTCCCTCACCCCACCATGCGCCTTCCCATACTCGCACTCTGCGCCCTGACCCTGCTGACCGCCTGCAGCACCGACCAGTTCTGGAACATCGGCCAGGCCTGGCAACGCGACCACTGCATGAAGCTGCAGGACCATCAGGACCGCTCGCGCTGTCTGGCCGACATGACCCGGTCGCGCGAAGACTATGACCGGCAGGCGGAGGGGCTGCGGCGGGCGAAGCCGTAGTGCACCAGACGTGCTCACTCAGAGCGTCTCGACCCGGATCCCCTTGAACTGCCCGGCCACCGGCACGCCCGTCCCCGCAGGCGGCGGATAGGCCACAGGATCGAAGCGGTGCAGCAGCTCCGCCTCCCGCACCTGCGCCAGCGCGAGGTTGGCGAGTTTCACGTGGCCGAAGCCGCGCACCGTGTGCGGCACGCTGGAGATCTGCATGGCCAGCGCACGCCGCCGGGGGGAGGCGTCCACCGCCAGCGCGGCGAGCAGCTCGCGCACGCGGGCCTCGTAGCGCCCGATCAGTGCGCGCTCCGTGCGGCGCTCGTCGGTGCGGCCGAACGGGTCGAGCGCGGTGCCGCGCAGCGCCTTGCCCTTGGCGAGCCAGCGCATCGCCGGCAGCAGCCACGCGCCGAGCCGCAGCTTGCGCGGCGGCTGACCGTCCTTCGGGCGGGCGAGCAGCGGCGGGGCCATGTGGAATTCGAGCTGGAAGTCACCTTCGAACTGGGCATCGAGGCTGCGGCGGAAGGTGGGGTCGGTGTAGAGCCGGGCGACTTCGTACTCGTCCTTGTACGCCATCAGCCGCAGCATTTGCGTCGCCACCGCGCGGGTCAGCGGCCGGTCGGCGCCGTCCGGCAGACCCGCTTCCACCACACCCACCTCATCCACCAGCGCCCGCCACCGCTGCGCCCACGCGGCGTCCTGATACGCCGTCAGGTGCGTCATGCCGCGGGCGATCAGGGCGTCCAGCGGCTCGACCGCAGGCGCGTCCTCCGCCGGCTCGTCCAGCAGCGCCCGGCACGCCGTCGGGTCCGCCGCCGCCAGCCGCCCGAGCGCGAAGGCGTTCTGGTTGTTCTCCACCGCCACGCCGTTCAGCGCGATCGCCCGCTGCATCGCCGCCAGGCTGACCGGCACCAGCCCCGCCTGCCACGCGAAGCCGAGCGCCACGATGTTCGACACGATCGCGTCGCCGAGGAAGTCCTCCGCCAGCCGCTGTGCATCGAGCGTGCGCACCTGCCCGGCGCCGGCGGCGTGCTCGATCTTCTGCAGCAGCAGCGGCGCCTTCAGGCTCGCGTCCGGGTTGCGCAGCGACTCGGCCACCGGCGTCTCGTGCGTGTTCGCCAGCACGCGGGTGCGGCCGTGGCGCACGGTCTGTAGCGCGTCGGCGGACGCGCCCACCACGAGGTCACAGGCCAGCAGCGCGTCCGCCTGCTGCGCGTCGATGCGCACCTGATGCAGCCGCTCCGGCCGGTCCGCCAGCCGCACGAAGCTCAGCACCGCGCCGCCCTTCTGCGCGAAGCCCATGAAGTCGAGCACGCTGGCGGCCTTGCCTTCGAGGTGCGCGGCCATCGCGATCAGCGCGCCGACCGTGACCACGCCCGTGCCGCCGACGCCGGTGACGAGCAGGTCGTAGGGCGCCGTCCAGACATGCGCGGCGGGCAGCGGCAGCGCGTCGATGCGGCGGCGGAACGGGCTGTCCGCACCCGCGGCGCCGACCAGCGCGCCGACGTGTTTTTTCAGCCGCCCGCCGACCACGCCGACAAAGCTCGGGCAGAAACCCTTGGCGCAGGAATAGTCCTTGTTGCAGCTCGACTGGTCGATGCGCCGCTTGCGGCCGAACGGCGTTTCCTCGGGCAGCACGGCGACGCAGTTCGATTGCACCGTGCAGTCGCCGCAGCCCTCGCACACCGACTGGTGGATGAACAAGCGCTTCGGCGGATCGACCAGCTCCTTCTTCTTGCGCCGCCGCCGCTTTTCCGCCGCGCAGGTCTGCTCGTAGATCAGCACCGTGACGCCGGGCACTTCGCGCAGGCGGCGCTGCACGGCGTCGAGTTCGCTGCGGTCATGGAAGGTGGTGCCGGGCGGGAACTGGGCGTGCTGGCCGTCGTACTTGCGGATGTCGTCGCTGAGGACCACGACCTGCCGCACGCCCTCGGCCTCGACCTGCCGCGCGATGCGGTCCACGCTGGTGACGCCGTCCACCGGCTGGCCGCCGGTCATCGCAACCGCGTCGTTGAACAGGATCTTGTAGGTCAACGTCGCTTTGGCTGCCACCGCCTGCCGGATCGCGAGGTAGCCGGAGTGGTAGTAGGTGCCGTCGCCGAGGTTCTGGAAGACGTGCGGCTCGCGGGTGAACATCGCGTGCGAGACCCAGTCCACGCCCTCGCCGCCCATCTGGATCAGGCCCTCGGTGTCGCGGTTCATCCACGTCGCCATGAAGTGGCAGCCGATGCCCGCCTGGGCGCGCGAGCCGTCGGGCACCTTGGTGGACGTGTTGTGCGGACAGCCGGCGCAGAAATACGGCGCCCGCCGCACGCCGTCCGCGTCGTTGTGCAGCAGCGCCGGCAGCGTGAAATCGACGACGAGGTGCCGCCGGTCCAGCGCCGGAAACCGCGCCGCCACCCAAGCGGCCACCAGCGCGATCAGCCGCGACGGCCGCAGCTCGCCGAGCGCCGACACCAGCGGCTGGCCGGCCGCGTCGCGCTTGCCGAGCAGGGTGGGGCGCTGGTCGGCGGGGGCGTTGTAGAACAGCTCGCGCAACTGCGTCTCCACCACCGGCCCCTTTTCCTCGATGACGAGGATCTCGCGCAGCCCGGCCGCGAAGTCGGTCAGCCGCGTCGGCTCCACGGGGAACGTCAGCCCCACCTTGTAGAGCCGCAGACCGGCCGCGGCGAGGTCGTCCGGCGACAGGTCGAGCCGGCGGAAGACCTCCATCAGGTCGACGTGCGCCTTGCCCGCGGTGACGATGCCGAACGTGGCGCGCTCGGACGCGATCACCGTGCGGTCGATCGGGTTGACGCGGGCGAAGGCGCGCACCGCGTCGAGCTTGGCGTGCAGCCGCGCCTCGATGGTCAGCGAGGGCAGGTCGGGCCAGCGGTAGTGCAGCCCGTCGGCGGGGGGTGTGTAGCCGGTGCGGGTGCGCACGGTGTCGGCGTCGTGCCAGGCGGACACGCGCTGCGCAAGTGGGTCGAGGTCGACGGTGGTGCCGCTTTCGACCACCTCCGACAGCGCCGTGAACCCGACCCACGCGCCCGAGAACCGCGACAGCGCCCAACCGTAGAGCCCGAACTCCAGCATCTCCGCCGCCGTCGCGGGCGACACGGTCGGCACGCTCCACGCCTGGAACGCCTGGTCGCTCTGGTGCGGCGTCGAGGACGAGACGCAGCCGTGGTCATCGCCCGCGACGACCAGCACGCCGCCGTGCGGGGAGGAGCCGTAGGCGTTGCCGTGCTTGAGCGCGTCGCCCGCGCGGTCCACGCCCGGCCCCTTGCCATACCAGAGCGCGAACACGCCTTCGACCGTGCGCTGCGGGTCGGATTCGACGCGCTGCGTGCCGAGCACGGCGGTGGCGGCCAGTTCTTCGTTGATCGCGGGCAGGAAGCGGATGCCGAGTTCGTCGAGCCGCGGCTGCGCCTTCCACACCTGCTGGTCGACCATGCCGAGCGGGGAGCCACGGTAGCCGCTGATGAAGCCGGCGGTGTGCAGGCCGCGCTGCGTGTCGAGCGCTTGCTGCATCGCCATCAGGCGGATCAGCGCCTGCGTGCCGGTGAGGAAGACCGTACCCGCCGTGGCCCACAGGTTGTCGGACAGGCGGTAGTCGGTGCGCAGGGCTGGGGCGGTGTTCATGCCGGAAACTTTAGGTGCCGGCGTGGAGTGATCGGTTCTTTTCTTCCCTCTGTTTGGCTGAAAATTGGAATGAACCAACCAAATGCTGCGGAGACACGCGAATGCATGAACTTGACCGCCGGGACGCCCTGATCCTGACCGAACTGCAGCGCGACTCGCGCCAGTCCATCGCCCAGATCGCCGAGCGCACGGGCCTGTCCACGACGCCGTGCTGGAAGCGGCTGCGCGAGCTGGAGGCGCGGGGTGTCATCACCGCCTACACCGCGCTGGTGGACCGCGAGCAGGTGGGGCTCGGCCTGTGCGTGATCGCCGAGGTGAACCTGTCGCCACACACCGAGGACACGGTGCAGCGCTTCGAGCGCGAGGTCGCCGCCTGCCCGCCGATCGTCAGCTGCTACAGCACGACGGGGCAGAGCGACTACGTGATGCGCGTGCTGGTGCGCGACATCAAGGCGTATGACCGCTTCCTGCACGACACCGTGTTCAAGCTGCCGGGGGTGACGCATGTGCGGTCGAGCATGGTGCTGCGGGAGGTGAAGGCGCAGGGGCGGTTGCCGATCGAGGTGCCGGCGGGTGGAACGGGAGGTTGATGGCGTAGCACTATTGTTAGCAATATGCGAACATCAGGCCATGCACTCGATCGAATTCACCCGCGAAGCCGCCAAGGCGCTGGACAAGATGCCGCGCAACATGCGTGATCTGGTGATGGGCAAGATCGAGGCAGTGGCGGGCAACCCTTACGCGGCACACCAGAACGTGACGCGGCTGCAGGGGCGCCCGGAGTTCCGGTTGCGCGTGCAGGACTGGCGGGTGATCTACCGTCTGCTCGATGACCGGGTCGTGATGCTGGTCATCAAGATCGGCGGAAGGGGTCAGGTGTACGAATGAGCAACCATGTTCAGGTGATCGAGCAGGACGGCAAGCCAGCGTTCTATGTGGTGCCGGCGGCGCTGTGGGAGCGCATGCGCGAGGCCGCAGAGGACGCGGAGGACATCGCAGACCTGGAGCGTTTCGAGCGCGAAGACGACGGCGTGCGCTACCCCGCCGCCGTGGCGCTGGCGATGGCCGACGGCGCCAGTCCGCTGCGTGCCTGGCGCGAGCACAGGGGCCTGACCCTGCAGGCGCTGGCCGAAACCGCGGGCTTGAGCCGCGCCTATGTCAGCCAGATCGAGGGGGCCAAGCGCACCGGCAGCGCCGCCACGCTGGCGAAGCTGGCGCAGGCGCTGGGGATCTCCGTGGCGGCGCTGATCCGGTAGGGTATTTCCAAACGCCGGCCCTGCTGTCCTAAACCCGGCCTGAGCTTGACCAATTCCAGCGCACACGAGCCGCTAATGACGACTGTCCGCAGTGCCCCGCGACGGGGTTTTGCTGCGCGTGCGGCCGCGCGGACGCACCTGCGCTCTTGATTGCGCCGGTCTGCACGAAGAGGGCAAGCCGTGTCCACCGCCCCGAACTCTTCGCCCACCTGATGCACAAGGCCGGACGGTGAACAACACCACCTCATCGAACTCGACCCCGGTCCTGGACGCCCAGCAACTGCCCGCCGCCCTGCAAGCGACCGCCACCAGCACCCTGGAGCGCAAGCGCCGCCTCGGACACTACGCCGTGGTCTGGCAGGACGGTCGACCAGTGGCGATCGGAGAAGACCGGCCCGACACGGATGCCGCACCGAGCGACAAGCCGGATCAATCTCCGTGACACCTGCCTGCAGCGCCAGCCCTGGGGCGGCAGCGTGAACAGGCCAACACCGCCGACGTACTGTGCTGTCGCCGATGGCTGGTGACTGGTGATACCAAAGGGCCATCTCACACACCTTGCGCAAGATCATCCTCCGCCCCACGCCAGTTCCCAGAATGGACCTCGCACAGGGAGATCTCGCATGTACAGGTGGCTGGTCGGAGGATTGGGCGTGCTCGCCGTGCTGACGGCGGTGGGCGTGGCGGCGGTGGCCGGGCTGTCGCGGATCGGCGCCACGCGCTGGGCAGAGGCCACGGCGGCGCTGCACCAGCAACTCGATGCCGCGCAGGTGGCGCCCGCCGCCGGCCGCCATTTCAACGCGGCCCGCGACCTCGACGGCCTGCCTCCGCCCGTGCAACGCTACCTGCGCGCCGCGCTGACCGACGGCCAGCGGCGGGTCAGCAGCGTGGACATGGCGCAGGTCGGCACCATGGACCTCGGCGAACGCACGCCCCGCTGGAAACCCTTTCACGCCACCGAGCGGTTCGCCGTCGACCGGCCCGGCTTCGTCTGGGATGCGGCCATCGCGATGTTCCCGGGCGTGCCGGTGCGGGTACACGACGCCTATGTGGCGGGTGAGGGCAGGCTCCATCCTGCGGTGTTCGGGCTGTTCACGCTCACCGACCAGCGCGACACCGGCGGCGAGCTGGCGCAGGGCGAGTTGTTGCGCTTCCTGGCCGAGGCGCCTTGGTACCCGACCCTGCTGCTGCCCGGCCCGCACCTGCGCTGGGAGCCGGTGGACGACCGCAGCGCGCGGGTCACGCTGCGCGATGGCGCAACCACTGTGGCGATGACCTTCCGCTTCGGCGACGACGCGATGGTCGAAACGATGCGGGCCGAGGCGCGAGGCCGCATGGTGGACGGGCGCAGTGTGCCGACCGTGTGGGAAGGCCGCTGGACGGACTACGCGGTGCGCGACGGGATGCGCGTCCCGCTGGCGGGCGAGGTGGCGTGGCGGCTGCCCGAAGGATTGAAACCCTACTGGCGCGGGCGGGTCACCCGGCTGCACTACACCTTCGGTGACTGACGGTGACGGAAACCGGGGCCAAAGTTCGCTACCGTACGGGGTTTGATTCCACCGAAGGAAGCCGCCCATGCTGATCCGACCCGCCCGCCCCGAGGACCACGCCCAGTGGCTCCCGCTCTGGAAGGGCTACCAGACCTTCTACCGCGCCGACCTCCCGGACGAGGTCACCGCCACGACCTGGCAGCGCTTCCACACGCCGGACGAGCCGATGCACTGCGCGGTCGCCGAGGTCGATGGGCAGCTGGTCGGGATCGTCCACTACCTCTTCCACCGCAGTTGCTGGACCACCGGCGACTACTGCTACCTGCAGGATCTCTACGCCGCGCCCGATCACCGCGGCCAGGGCATCGGCCGGGCGCTGATCGAACACGTCTACGCCGCGGCGACGCAAGCCGGAGCGTCGCGTGTCCACTGGCTGACCCACGAGACCAACCTCGACGCGATGCAGCTCTACGACCGGATCGCCGACAAGAGCGGCTTCGTGCAATACCGCAAGCTGCTGGGCTGAGCCGCTGAAGGACGTCCTGTGCGCGCGTAATCACGGGCTCGCCAAGCGGGGAGGGCTCCGGCACAGTGCAAGGCTGCCCCTGCGCCTCCGGAGCCTGCCATGTCGCCCTATGTCCCGGCCCCCATTCCGTCACGACGCGCCCACATCGCCACGGTGATGCAGGTGGCCGACACCGGCCTCGCAGCACCCGCCGCCGCCCGCCACGACGCCGTCATCCGCGCGAGCTGGCAGCGCTGCGTCCACGAACACCGGCTCGACCCGACGCGGATGCAGGAGGCCGTCATCCTGCCGCAGGCCCGCCTGCGTGAACACCAGGACCAGATGGACGCCTTCCTGCACATCGCCCGCCACGGGCTGGAGGCGCTGTATCAACAGGTCGCTGGGCTGGGCTATGTCGTGCTGCTGACGGACGCGCGCGGGGTGACGGTGGACTTCCTGGGCGACCTCGTGCTGGAGCCGAGCCTGCGCAAGGCGGGGCTCTACCTCGGCGCCGACTGGAGCGAGGCGCACGCGGGCACCTGCGGCGTCGGCACCTGCCTGAGCACGGGCGAGGCGCTCACCGTCCACCTCGACGACCACTTCGACGCCACGCACATCCCGCTGACCTGCACCAGCGCGCCGGTCTACGACGCCCGCGGCCAGCTCAACGCCGTGCTCGACATCTCGCAGCTCAGCAGCCACCAGCCCAAGGAGAGCCAGCACCTGGCGCTGCAACTGGTCAAGGCGTGCGCGCAGCAGGTGGAGAACGCCGCCTTCCTGCACCGCCACCGCCGCGACTGGGTGCTGCGGCTGAGCGAGGCGCCGCAGTTCCTCGACGTGAACCCCGACTACCTGCTGGCACTCGACAGCAGCGGGCGCGTGATCGGCCACAACCGGCGCGCGCAGCGGCTGTTCGAGCCGGCGGCGGGCGCGGCAGGTCGTCCGCCGGGCACCGTGTCCACGCTGATCGGACAGCCGCTGGGCCGGCTGCTGGACGTGTCGTTGAACGAGCTGGGGCGTTTCGTGCAGGGCAGGGCGGTCGACCAGCGCGCAGTGCTGCGCGCGGGCGGGCGGCACCGGCTGTTCCTCGGCGTGACGCCAGCACCGGTCAGCACGCCCTGGTCGCCGGCGGTGGACAGCACACCACGCCGGACGCTGCCCGTCGAACAACCCGTGCCGCCACCGCTGCAGGCACTCTCGGGCGGCGACCCCGCGCTGGACCGCCAGATCACCCGCGCCGCCCGGCTCGTCAACAGCCCCGTGAGCCTGCTCGTCACCGGCGAGACCGGCAGCGGCAAGGAGTTCTTCGCCAAGGCGCTGCACCAGAGCAGCCAGCGCCGCGCCGGCCCGTTCGTCGCGGTGAACTGCGCCGCCATCCCCGAGACGCTGATCGAAAGCGAGCTGTTCGGCCACCTCGCGGGCAGCTTCTCCGGCGCCGGGCCGCGGGGCAAGCGCGGGCTGATCCAGGAAGCCGATGGCGGCACGCTCTTCCTCGACGAGATCGGCGACATGCCGCGCGGGCTGCAGGCGCGGCTGCTGCGCGTGCTGGCCGAGCGCGAGGTGCTGCCGATCGGCGCGACGCGGCCGGTGCCGGTGAACCTGCGCGTGATCGCGGCGACGCACTGCGCGCTGGAGGCGATGGTGCGCGAGGGACGCTTCCGCGAAGACCTGTACTACCGGCTCAACGGCGCGCTGTTCACGTTGCCGCCGCTGCGCGAACGGCAAGACCTCGACTGGCTGATCGACCGCCTGCTGGCCGACGCCACCCGCCCGGCCACACCGCCGCGCCTGACCGCCGACGCCCGCGCCGCGCTGCACCGCCACGGCTGGCCCGGCAACCTGCGCGAGCTGCACAACGCGATCGACTACGCGCGCACGGTCTGCAACGACGGCGTGGTGCGGCTGGACGATCTGCCGGACGCGCTGACGGCGGGGCGTCGTGAAACCGCAGCGGCGGTGCGCACCGAAGCGACGCCGGGCGAGGAGGCCGAGCGGTTGTTGCAGGCACTGCGGGCGGCACGCTGGAACGTGTCGGCAGTGGCCCGCACGCTGGGCTGCTCGCGCATGACGCTGTACCGGCGCATGAAGCGGTTCGGGATCGTGTCGCCGCTCGACGACGCCGGGCCGCTGGCGCACTGAGCCGCAGCCTGGCGCGTGCTACTGCGCAGCCGCTGCGGTGGCCGCTTTCCAGGCGACGAACCCGCCGTGCAGGAGGCGCACGTTCTCGAACCCGGCCAGCCGCAGCGCCATCACCGACTGGGCCGCAAACGAGCCCGTGTTGCAGTAGGCCAGGATCAGCCGATCCTTGGGCAGCGACGCCCGCTCGGCGAAGACCTTGCGCCACTCGATGTTCACGGCACCGGGGATGTGCTCCTTGGCGAACTGGCCGGCATCACGCACGTCGAGGAGGTAGAACTTCTTCCAGTCCCCCGCCGGGATCTGCTCGGCCATGATAGTGCCGCTGTTGTAGTCGCTGAACTCGAAGTAGGTCTCCAGCGCCTCCGTGCTGGCCTTGTCGAGCTGGGCGTGGGCCAGGAGCGGCAGCCCGCCCAGCACGGCGGCACAGGTGGCGGCCAGGGCCAGGGTCTTGGCTCGGTGAGCCGCGGTCATCAGGTTCATGGATGGTCTCCAGCAAAGTCAGTCTTCCAGCACCACCGGGGCCGGATTGAGTCGCGGGTGGGTTTCTTCCCCCCAGCGCCACAGCACGGCCCCCGACAGGAACATCGCCACGGCCACGAACGAGAACGCGGTCTCGATGCGTCCACCCAGCGCCGCCGCGGCGCCCAGCCCTAGCGCGCCAAGGCCGTAGCCCAGGTCACGCCAGAAGCGGTAAAGGCCGATGGCCGAGGCACGCCATGTCGGGTGGGCGATGTCGGCCACCGCCGCACTCAGATTCGGGTAGAGCATGGCCATGCCCAGTCCGGCGACCGCGGCCGACGTGCTCCACCACCACGCGCCGTGGCCCATCGGCAGCAGGGCCACGCCCGCACCACACAGCCACATGCCCGCGACGTTGAGTCCGTGCCGACCGATGCGGTCGGAGAGCCGCCCGGTGAAGAACTGCGCGCCGCCCCAGGGTACGTATTCACCCCCCCGGTATCGGCCATAGCCAAGACCGCACCGGCGTCGAGTTCGACGGGCGCGAAAATTCTTAGATTGAGGGGTTGCCGAGCCGGTGAAGCACAAGCCCGGCTGGCGCAGCCTTCTCAGCCCGAGG
>NZ_CAWURG010000010.1:0-94250 GCF_963924895.1 uncultured Sphaerotilus sp. | reverse complement strand
GGTCATGAACTCCGGCAGCGACATCCCTTGCTGGAACTGGATTCGGTTCATCGGCATGTGCTCGCTCCTGCGCTTTGTCTGCCTTCTACGCTACGCCTGATCGTCGGCTGGGGCCTTGCTGAAGATCATTGCTAATCAGGTCGCGACATGCATCACGCACCACACCGCGTCCACCCCTCCCGGAGCCTCCGCGCTCCCTTTGCTCAGGAGTCACCATGCTTCATTACACCGTCGTTTTCCTGGTCATCGCCCTGATCGCTGCCGTGCTCGGCTTCGGCGGCATCGCGGCCGGTGCGGCCGGCATCGCCAAGATCCTGTTCCTCGTGTTCCTGGTCTTCGCCGCCATTTCCTTCCTGATCGGCCTCACGCGCAAGGGCTGAATGCGTGCGGCCTTACACCTGCCCGAAGTGCCAGCACAGCCTCTTCTTCGAAAACACCGGGTGCCTGAACTGCGGGGCCACCCTGGGTTTCGACCCTGTGGGGATGCAGATGGTGGCCTTCGATCTGCCAGGTGTTCCTGAGGCACCGTGGCCGCGTCTGACGGACGCTGGTCCGCCGATTCAGCCCTGCCGCACCCGCCTCGGGTATTCCGCCTGCAACTGGATGGTCACGGATAGCGATCCGCAGCAGCTCTGCCAGAGCTGCCGGCTCACCGCGACCCGGCCGGACCTGAGCGTCGCGGGCCACCGCCAGATGTGGGCCGAATACGAGCAGGCCAAGCGCCGCCTGGTCTATGGCCTGCTGCGGATCGGATTGAAGCCCGAGCCCAAGAAGGATCCCGGCGACGATCTCGGGCTGGCCTTCCACTTCCTGGCGTCTCAGCCGGGCCAGCCGCCGGTGATGACGGGGCACGACCGGGGCTCCATCGTCCTGAGCCTGGACGAGGCCGACAGCGTGCACCGCGAGTCGGTCCGGTCCGACTTCGGCGAGCCGTGGCGGACCCTGCTGGGCCACGTGCGCCACGAAACCAGCCACTACCTGCAGTTCCGCTGGATCGAGACCGACAGTGCAGCGACCAGCCTCTTTCGCGAGGTCTTCGGCGACGAGCGCGCCGACTATGGCCAGGCCCTGGCCCGTCACCATGCCGACGGCCCGCCGGCGGACTGGGCCCAGCACTACATCAGCAGCTACGCCAGTTCGCACCCCCACGAGGACTGGGCCGAGACCTGCGCCCACGTGCTGCTGGTGCAGGACGCGGTCGAGACGGCGCAGTCCTGGGGACTGTCGCTGTCCAGTCCGGTCGCCAACGCCCAGTCGTCGGCGGACCTGCTCGACGCCCAGTCGTGGAGCGACTTGCTGCTGTCCCAGTGGCTCCCCGTGGCGCAGTTCCTGAACGCCATCAACCGGAGCATCGGCGTGGCGGACAGCTACCCCTTCCTCATGCCGACGCAGGTGGTCCGGAAGATGTCCACCGCCGCCAGGCTGCTGCGGGGCGCGGCGCAGCGCAATGCCTGAGTGGTCAGGGGCGTTGCAGTGATCAGCGCCCGCCCGACACATCCACCACCGTCCCGGTGATGTAGGACGCCTCCGCCGACAGCAGCCACAGCACGGCCCGTGCGACCTCGTCGGGATGCCCGCCCCGCTGCATCGGCACCCCCGCTTTCAGCCGATCGACCCGCCCCGGCTCGCCGCTGCTGGCGTGGATTTCGGTCTCGATCAGCCCTGGCGCGACCGCGTTGACGCGGATGCCTTCCATGGCCACCTCGCGCGCCAAGCCGATCGTGAAGGTGTCGATGGCGCCCTTGGACGCGGCGTAGTCGACGAACTCGCCCGGCGACCCCAGCCCGGCGGCGCGGGACGACAGGTTGACGATGGCCCCGCCTGCGCCGCCCCGCGCGGTGGACATCCGCCGCACCGCCTCGCGGGCGCAGATGAAGCTGCCGACGACGTTGGTGTCGAACACCCGCCGCAGCCGGGCCGCGTCCATGTCGACCACGCGGCCCTGTTGTTCGATGGCGCCTGCGTTGTTGACCAGCGCCGTGAGGCGGCCGAGTTCAGCGTCGACCCGCTCGAACAGGCGCACCACATCGGCCTCGATCGCCACATCGGCCTGCACGGCCAGCGCGCGGCCACCATCGGCCGTGATCTGCGCGACCAGCGCGTCCGCAAGATCGCCGCGGCTGCGGTAGCTGAGGCAGACGGCGTAACCCTGCTGTGCGGCCAGCAGCGCCACCGAGGCGCCGATGCCGCGGCTGCCGCCGGTGACGAGCAGGACCGGTGTCGGGACGGGAGTGGGGATGGTGGATGTCATGTCGGCCAGTATCGGCCGATCGGGCGCGACAGACGATCGGGGTCATCGCTAAACTGCAGCGGTCCCTCCACCTCGACAGAACAGGTTTCCTCATGAAGACACGTGCCGCCGTCGCCTGGCAAGCAGGCCAGCCCCTGACCATCGAAACCGTGGACCTCGAAGGGCCGAAATTCGGCGAGGTGCTCGTCGAGATCAAGGCCACCGGGATCTGCCACACCGACTACTACACGCTCTCCGGCGCCGACCCTGAAGGGCTGTTCCCGGCCATCCTCGGCCACGAAGGCGCGGGCGTGGTCGTCGATGTCGGCCCGGGTGTCACCTCGCTGCGCAAGGACGACCACGTCATCCCGCTCTACACGCCCGAGTGCCGCCAGTGCAAGTTCTGCCTGAGCCGCAAGACCAACCTGTGCCAGCTCATCCGCGGCACGCAGGGCAAGGGCCTGATGCCGGACGCCACCAGCCGCTTCTCGCTCGACGGCAAGCCCATCCTGCACTACATGGGCACGTCCACCTTCAGCAACTACATCGTGGTCCCCGAGATCGCGCTGGCCAAGATCCGCCCGGACGCGCCGTTCGACAAGGTTTGCTACATCGGCTGCGGTGTCACGACCGGCGTCGGTGCGGTGCTCTTCACGGCCAAGGTCGAGGCGGGGGCGAACGTCGTGGTCTTCGGGCTGGGTGGCATCGGGCTGAACGTGATCCAGGGCGCCAAGATGGTCGGCGCCGACAAGATCATCGGCGTGGACCTGAACCCGGCGCGGGAAGCCATGGCGCGCAAGTTCGGCATGACGCACTTCCTGAACCCCAAGGACATCGAGGCCGCTGGCGGCAACCTCGTCGACGCGATCGTGCAGCTCACCGACGGCGGCGCCGACTACAGCTTCGAGTGCATCGGCAACACCAAGGTGATGCGCCAGGCGCTGGAGTGCACGCACAAGGGCTGGGGCCGCAGCATCATCATCGGCGTGGCCGAAGCGGGCGCCGAGATCTCGACCCGGCCGTTCCAGCTCGTCACCGGGCGCAAGTGGGAGGGCTCGGCCTTCGGCGGCGCGCGTGGCCGCACGGACGTGCCGAAGATCGTCGACTGGTACATGGACGGCAAGCTCAACATCGACGACCTCATCACCCACAAGCTGAAGCTCGAAGACATCAACCGAGGCTTCGAGCTGATGAAGAGCGGCGAGTCGATCCGCTCGGTGGTGGAGTTCTGAGCATGAGCACCGAGACGACCCTCAACGCCACCTTCGACCGGCTGGAACTCGTCAGCGAACACGGCTGCTTCGGCGGTGTGCAGCGCTTCTACCGCCACGCTTCGCGGGAGATCGGGCTGCCGATGCGCTTTGCGCTGTTCCTGCCCGCGCAGGCGGTCGCGGGGGAAGCCGTGCCGCTGCTGACCTTCCTGGCGGGGCTGACCTGCACCGAAGAGACCTTCACGATGAAGGCCGGCGCCCAGCGTGCGGCAGCGGCGCAGGGCCTCGCGCTGCTGATGCCCGACACCAGCCCGCGTGGTGCGGGCATTGTTGGCGAAGACCACAACTGGGACTTCGGCGTCGGTGCCGGTTTCTACCTCGACGCGACCCACGCGCCGTGGGCGGGCCACTGGCGCATGGAAAGCTACCTGCTGCGCGAGCTGATCCCGGCGGTGTCGGCGCAGTTCGGGCTGGACGTCACGCGGCTGGGCATTTCCGGCCACTCGATGGGCGGCCACGGTGCGCTGACGCTGGCGCTGCGGCATCCCGGGCGCTTCGCCAGCGTGTCGGCGTTCGCGCCGATCTGCGCGCCGTCGCGGTGCCCGTGGGGCCACAAGGCCTTCACCGGCTACTTCGGGCAGGACGAGTCCCTCTGGGGCGACCATGACGCGAGCGTGCTGATGGCGCGGCAGGAGGGCGCGCCGTACCCGGACGGCATCCTGATCGACCAGGGGCTGGCAGACAAGTTCCTCGCCGAGCAATTGCACCCGGAGGCGTTCGAGGCGGCGTGTGCGTCGGTCGGGCAGCCGCTGACGCTGCGGCGCCATGCGGGCTACGACCATGGCTATTACTTCATCGCCAGCGTCGTCGCGGACCATGTGGCGCACCACGCGCGGGCATTGGGTCCCGTGTTCGATCGGGGCGAATGACGCGACCTCGGCTGCTGCGGTCCGGTCACAGCCGGCGCAGGTCTCGGAAGCCTGCAGGCACACCGGCGTCCGGCACCATGCCATACAGCGGCTCATCCGGCAGCCCGGCTCGCAGAGGTGCCCGCGCGGCGATCAGGTGTTCCAGATCGACGCCGGTGTCCACGCCCATCGCCTCGAACATGAACACCAGGTCCTCGGTCACGACATTGCCGGACGCCCCGGGCGCATACGGACAGCCGCCCAGCCCGCCGAGCGAGGCGTCGAAGGTCCGCACCCCCACGTCATACGCCGCGAGGCAGTTCGCCAGTCCCAGCCCGCGCGTGTTGTGCAGGTGCGCCGAGCCGGTCTTGTCGCCAATGGCCGCGCGCACCCGCTGGAACAGCCGCCGCACCTGCAGCGGGTTCGCCATGCCGGTGGTGTCGGACAGGCCGATCTCGTCGGCGCCCGCGGCGACCAGCTGCTCGGCCAGCCACACCACCTCGTCCTCGGCGACCGCGCCCTGGAGCGTGCAGCCGAACGCCGTGGACATGCCGATCTCGACCGGCACGCCCGGCGCCGTCGCATCCCGCAGCGCGACGATCTCGCGCACCACCGCCACCATCTCGGCGCGGCTGCGACGCACGTTGGCGAGCGAATGGGCCTCGCTGGCCGAGACGGGGACCGTCAGCTTGTGGACGCCGGCCTCCAGCGCCGCCACGGCGCCGCGCAGATTCGGCACCAGCGCCATCACGGTCCAGCCGGGCAGGGCGGTGGCGTGGCGCACGACCTCGGCGACGTCGGCCATCTGCGGCAGCGTGCGGGCCGGCACGAAGGAGCCGACCTCGATTTCCCGCAGGCCGCTGGCGTGCAGCGCGTCGATCCAGGCGAGCTTGTGCGCGGTGGGCATCACGGCCTGCACGCTCTGCAGGCCATCGCGGGGGCCGACTTCGCTGATGAGGACGGAGGGGACGGCGTGGACGGACAGTGCGGCGGGTGGGGCAGGGGCTTTGGGGTGGGCGTGCATGGCGTCACGATTTTCGTACATCATCTCGCCCCATGCAGAACCCCACCTCCTTCCTCGCCCGCGGTCTCCTGTCCAGCCTCGTGCTGGTGGCGGCCGTCGCCTCACCCGTGCGCGCCGAGACGATCGGCGAAGTGAGCACCGTGTTCAAGCTCATCGGCCCGAACCACAAGATCGTCATCGAAGCCTATGACGACCCCCTGGTGGACGGCGTGACCTGCTTCGTCTCGCGTGCCAAGACCGGCGGCATCACCGGCGCCGTGGGTCTGGCCACCGACAAGTCCGATGCGTCGATTGCTTGCCGGCAAGTCGGTGAAATCCGCATCAAGCAGCCACTGCCTCAGCAGGACGATGTCTTCAGCGAGCGCCTGTCGATCCTGTTCAAGCGCCTGCGCATCGTGCGCGTGGTCGATGCGAAGCGGCAGTCGCTGGTCTACATGACCTACTCCGAGAAACTGCTCGACGGCTCGCCCAAGAACAGCATCACCGCGGTGCCGGTGGGCAAGCCGATTCCGGTGAAATAAGTCAAGTCAGCGCAGGCGGGGCTGGGTCTGCTGCGCCCGAACCGGAATTGCCCAGCGCGCACAGCAGCATGTCCAGAAACGCCCGCGTCTTCGCCGGCATCAGCCGCCGGCCGGGAAACACCGCCCACGCCGTCGGACTCGGCAGGCACCACGCCGGCAGCACCCGCCGCAGCCGGCTGCTGCGCACATCCGCCTGCGCGAAGTAGTCGGGCACCGCGGCGATCCCGGCCCCTGCGCGCGCCAGCCGGATCAGCAGCTCGGGTGAGTTCGCGCCGACCCGGCCGGGGGGCACACCTTGCCAGCGCTGCGTGTCGCACATCAGTGTCCACGGGGCCGGCTCGCCGTTGCTGCGGAGGTTGCGCACCGCGTCGTGTCCGGCCAGATCGGTCGGCGCCATCGGCTCACCCCGTTCCGCGAGGTAGCCGGGTGCGGCGTACAGCCCGGACGGAAACACCTGCAGCCGGCGTGCGGCCAGCAGGTTGTCGTCGGGCAGGTCGCCGATGCGCACGGCCAGGTCGAACCCCTCGCCCAGCAAGTCCACGCGCCGCGGCGAGAGGTCCAGCTCCAGCGAGACCGCCGGGTGCAGGGCGACAAACGCTGCCAGCGCATCGACCAGCAGCAGGTTGGCGAAGTCGCTCGGCATCGACACCCGCAACCGGCCGCTCGGCGCCGCCTGCCGGTGGGCGCTCAGCGCGGCCACGGCATCGACCTCGGCGGCCACCAGCTGGGCGTGTTCGAGCAGTTGCAGGCCGAACTCGGTGAGCGTCTGCCGCCGCGTGGTGCGCAGCAGCAGGCGTTCGCCGACCCGTTGTTCGAGTTCCGCCAGCCGACGCGAGACCGTTGATTTCGGTAGATGCAGTTGTTCCGCCGCGCGGCTGAAGCTGCCCAGCTCCGCCACGCGGGCGAAGATGAGCAGGTCGTTCGGGTCGATCGGAAGTTCGGATTGTTCCATTGGCAGAACAATGATATCCATTCGGAGGGATTCCGGCGTGGATTGGTGACACCTACAGTGCAGTCATCCCTTCCACCTCTGCAAACGCTCAGGACACCGCCATGAACATCCTCCAGATCAACGCCAGTGCCCGCCGCGACGGTGCCAATTCCACCCGCCTGGCCAACCAGATCACCGCCCGCCTTCAAGCCGCCAACCCGGGCGCCACGCTGACGCTGCGCGACCTCGCCGTGACCCCGCACCCGCTGCTGGACGAAGCCGCGCTGGGCGCACTGTTCACCCCGGCCGCCAACCGCAGCGAAGAGCAGGCCGCCCGCGTCGCGCTCGACGATGCGCTGATCGCCGAACTCCAGGCCCACGACACCATCGTGCTGGGCGTGCCGATGTACAACTTCGGCGTGCCGGTGCAGCTCAAGAGCTGGATCGACGCCATCGCCCGCGCCGGCGTCACCTTCCGCTACACCGCCACTGGTCCTGAAGGCCTGCTGACGGGCAAGACGGTGTACGTTGCGCTGGCCCGCGGCGGCCTCTACCGTGACACGCCGAACGACTCGCAGGTGCCTTACCTGAAGAGCGTGCTTGGCTTCCTGGGCCTGACCGACGTGCGCTTCATCTATGCCGAAGGTCTGGCGATGGGCCCCGAAGCCGCCGCCAAGGGCTTTGCGCAAGCCGAAGCCGACCTGAACGCTGCGCTGGCCTGAGCGGCGCACCGCTGACCACGGTCAGCCTTCCAAGGAGACGACCATGACCGACACGACCACCCCCGCCACGATCCGCCACCCGCGCCGCGTGGAGCGGCTGGTTGCTGGCATGGCCACCTCCGATGGCGCCGGCGTCAAGCTGACCCGCGTGCTGACGCAGTCGCTGCAGCGCCGGCTCGATCCCTTCTTGATGCTCGACGCCTTCGGCAGCGACCAGCCGGACGACTACATCAGCGGCTTCCCCGACCACCCGCACCGCGGCTTCGAGACGGTGACGTACATGATCGCCGGGCGGATGCTGCACCGCGACAGCGCCGGGCATGAAGGGCTGCTGGAGAACGGCGGGGTGCAGTGGATGACGGCCGCACGCGGGGTCATCCACTCCGAGATTCCGCAGCAGGAACACGGCCTGATGGAAGGCTTTCAGCTCTGGCTGAACCTGCCCGGGCGCGACAAGATGAACGCGCCGTGGTACCGCGACTTCAAGGCCGAAGACCTGCCCAAGTTCGTGACGCCCGAAGGTGTCGCGGTGACGGTGATCGCCGGCGAGAGCCATGGCGTGGCCGGCGCCGTGACACGCGACGCCACGGCCCCGCTCTACCTTGATCTGCACCTGCCGGCGGGCAGCCGTTTCGTGCAGCCGCTGCCGGCCAGCCGCAACGCGTTTGTCTACGTCTACCGCGGTGCGGTGACGATCAACGGGCAGGCGGTGCCAGTGCAGCGCATGGCCCTGCTCGCCAACGAGGCCGACACGGACGGCGTGGTCATCGAGGCCGACGCCGAGGCGCGGGTGCTGCTGATCGCTGGCGAGCCGCTGAAGGAGCCGATCGTGCAATACGGGCCGTTCGTGATGAACAGCCAGCAGGAGATCTACCAGGCGCTGAGCGATTTCCGGGACGGTCGGCTGGGCGAATGAGGGAGGGGTTCAGGCTGCGGTCGCGCGCCGCAGCCAGCCCAGCCCGTCCGACGTGCCACCCGCCACCGCGCCGCGCGCCGGGCGGTATTCGCAGCCGATCCAGCCCTGCCAGCCACACGCCGCCGACACCTCGTCGATCACGTCGAACAGGTACGGGTAGTTCACTTCGCCCAGGTCCGGCTCATGCCGCATCGGCACGCCCGCGATCTGCAGATGGCCGACCCGCCCGGTCGGCAGTAGCTGGCGCAGCTTCATCGCCACATCGCCTTCGACGATCTGGCAGTGGTAGAGGTCGAACTGCACCTGCAGGTTCGGCGCGCCGAGCGCCAGGACGATGCGGTGCGCCTCGTCCTGGCGGTTCAGGAAGTAGCCGGGCATGTCGCGCAGGTTGATCGGCTCGATCAGCACGTTCCGGCCGGCCGCGGCGGCGCGCTCGGCGGCCCAGGCGATGTTGCCCTCGTAGGTGGCCTGAAGTTGCGCACGGTCGGCGCCCTGCGGCGCGAGGCCGGCCATCACATGGACACGCGGACAGCCGAGCGCCTCGGCATAGTCCAGCGCCCGCGCGAAGCCGTCGCGGAACTCGGCTTCGCGCCCCGGCAGGCAGGCGATGCCACGCTCGCCGGCGTCCCAGTCGCCGGGTGGCGCGTTGAACAGCACCTGCTGCAGGCCGTGGTCGGCCAGGCGCCGGGCGATTTCGCCGGCCTCGAAGGCGTAGGGGAACAGGTACTCGACGGCCTGGAAACCGTCCGCGGCGGCGGCGGCAAAGCGGTCGAGGAAGGCGTGCTCGTTGTAGAGCATCGACAGGTTGGCGGCGAAACGGGGCATGTCGGGTCCGGTGAATGTTGAGCGGCGGGGTTTACCAGCGCGCGCCGAACTGCTGGCGCAACTCGTCGATCTGCGCCTCGGTCAGCGGGGCCGGGCGGGTCAGCAGCCACAGCCGCGCCGTCTCTTCCAGCTCTTCCAGCACGGCGCTGGCCTCGGCTGGGCTGCGGTGCCAGACGTTGGGGCCGAGGCGGTCGAGCATGACGGCGCGCAGTGGGGTGCCGGCGGCATGGCTCGCCGCGATCCGCGCCGCGACGAGGTCGGCGACGGCGGGATCGCCAGGGCGGTGGTAGGGGATCAGCGGCACGTGGCCGACCTTCATCACGAAGTACGGTGTGATCGGCGGCACGATGTCGTCCAGGTGCCAGACGCCGGCCAGCGTCAGCGCGACGAGGTGCGTCGAGTGCGTGTGGATCACGCAACGCGCCTCAAGGTCGGCAGCGTAGATGCGGCGGTGCAGCGCGAGCGTCTTCGAGGCGCGGTCGCCGCCGGTCTGCACGCCGTCAGCGTTGACGCAGGCCAGCCGCTCGGGTACCAGCGTACCGATGCAGGCGTCGGTCGGTGTGATCAGGAAGCCGCCGTCCTCGGTGCGCACGCTGATGTTGCCGGCACTGGCGTGGACATAGCCCCGGTGGAACAGCGAGGCGCCGACGCGGCAGATCTCGGCGCGAAGGGCGGTGTCGGGCATAGCGTGGATGCTGGTGGGTGGTGGTGTGCGTCAGTCTGCCACGCGGATCGGCTGGAGGCGTCAGGAGTGCGCAATGTGAAAATACGCTGCGCTGTCACACGCCGAATCCATGAGCCCGTCCAACACCACGATTTTCATCAGCTACCGCCGCAGCGAAAGCCAGTTGCACACGCTGGTGCTGTACCACCGACTGCAGGCTGAGCAGGAATACCGTGATCAGGTGTTCATGGACCAGCAGACCATGAAGGTGGGCGAGAACTTCCGGCAGCGGATCGAAGGGCAGTTGCAGGGCTGCCGGGTGTTGCTGGCGGTGATCGGGCCGGGCTGGGCGAGCGAGCGGCTGCACAACCCGGGGGACTGGGTGCGGCTGGAGATCACGACGGCGCTCAAGCGAGGCATTGCGGTGATTCCGGTGCTGATCGACGGGGCGAGGATGCCGGGTAAGGCGGAACTGCCGGAGGATCTGCACGCGCTGCTGGAGGTGCATGCGCTGGATCTGGACCACAGGCGGTATTTCGAGCAGGGCGTGGCGGTGTTGGTCGAGGCATTGAAGGATTTGCTGAACAAACCGGTGCCGTCCTTCGTGAAACCAACCTGGGCGGTTCGAGCAGGGGAGCGCGACGAGTTCGAGACGCCATGGGCGGACATCGAGGTGAACGGCGTGGCGCAGCGGATGCGGTGGATCAAACCGGGGACGTTTCGCATGGGCTGCGATCTTGTCGATCCGAATGAGTTTGACTACGAAGATCCCCAGCACCAAGTGACCCTGACGAGGGGCTACTGGCTGGCGGACACGGCGTGCACGCAGGGGCTGTGGCAGGCTATGACGGGCGAGAATCCAAGCCATTTCAATGATGGCGCAGATCTACCAGTGGAGATGGTGAGCTGGGATGATGTGGTGGGGCTGTTCCTGTTGGATCTGACTCAGCAACTTGGTGTGCAGGCAGCATTGCCGACGGAAGCGCAGTGGGAATATGCCTGCCGAGCGGGGACGCAGACGGCGTACTCGTTTGGCCAGAGCCTCACGGAGGATCAGGCCAATTTCGGGCAGTCTTGGGAAAATGGTCTGACGGTGTCGGTAAAGGACCGTCCGGCGAATAGGTGGGGGCTGCACCAGATGCACGGGAACGTGTGGGAATGGTGCAAAGGTAGCTGCCGCGAATACAAAGCTGAGGCAGTGGAAGATCCACCAGATTGCAGAAGCAAAGAGAGACGTGCTTTGCGCGGTGGCTCGTACCGTGAGGCGGACGTGCAGGCTCGATCTGCTTCTCGCTATGAACACGACCGCGATTTCGCATCCCCGGATTACGGCTTCCGTTTCGTCCTGACGCCCATCAACCCAGATCAGGCGGGCGGAGCCTGAACCATCACCCCGCCCTGAACAACCGGTTGTACTCAAATCGCCGCACGATCTCCGCCCGCAGCCCCTGCGCGTCCGGATGCCGCGTGTTCACCAGCGCCGCCGACTCCTCCGGCACGATCACCGACGGCACCAGCAGCACCGCCGAGCGCATCGACGCGAGCCACTCCACGCCGATCTTCACGCTGGCCCGGCCGGCCGGAATCGATGCCCACGTCACCGGCAGCGCCGCCATGTCCAGCGTCTCGCGCCGCGCCCACACGTCGTCCGGCACCTCGATCCGCACCAGATAGCGGTTCATCGGCAAGCCGTGGTCGTCCAGGTGCACCGCAGTTTCCAGCACGGCGACCGCGATCGTCGGCGCGGTGTAGAGGACCGGCTGCTGCTCCTCGTTCCACCGGCCGGGATAGGCCGCCGCACCGCCGCCGCTCAGGTCATCGGCGGCATAGCGGCGCGTGTCGGCCGCGATGCGCCAGAGGATCACTGGTACGCCCCGCTCTCGATCGCGCCCAGCAGCCGCGACACCACCTCGATCCCGGTCGGCGTGTCGATCAGGTCGCCTGGCTTGCGCCCGCCGAGCGCGGGTTGCGGACGTTCCAGCCATTGCCCGAGCCACTTCGCTGCGTCGAAATCCGCCGCCTCGGGGGCCGTCGAGTTGTGGACGATGGCCTGCGCGATGCCCAGCAGACGGGCCACGCCAATCGCCGCCTGTCCGCCACTGCCGCTCAGTGACTCACCCGCCGCGGACTTCTTCTCCGCCGTCGCCTTGGGCACGCCCAGCATCGTGAACATGCGGGTGGCCGGGATCTGCATCCGCCGCGAGAGGTCTTTCAGGAAGATGCCCGCGACGCCGTGGCGCTCGATCTCGACCAGCTCCAGCGGCGTGGCCTGGGCGATCTGCTGGACGAAGTCGTCGACGCCATGCGTGGGTCGGTAGCCGAGGGTGTGCAGTGCGGTCATGGGGCGAGCCTCCTCTGAAGGAGTGCATTATGAGGCTATGAATCGTCCTGTTATGGACGAATGGGATTCACAGCAGCGCAAACGCCTTCGCGAAAAAGTCCGTGCTGCCGAAGTTGCCGGACTTCAGCGCCACGTGCACCGTCTCGCCCGGGCAGACCGGCGAGGTCACCGCGGTCCACGGCACGCCCGGATCGATCTGCGGTCCGATCGCCATCTGCGTGACGCCCAGCGCCTGCACGACCGCGCCGGAGGTTTCCCCGCCCGCGACCACCAGTTGCCGCACGCCGGCCTGCACCAGCCCCGCGGCAATGCGCGACAGCGTGCGCTCCACCAGCTCGCCCGCTTCGGCAACGCCCAGCTTGGCCTGCACGGCGCGGACGGCTTCCGCTTCCGCCGTGGCGTAGACCAGCACTGGGCCTTGCGCCAGCCGCGGCGTGGCCCAGGCCAGCGCTTGAGCGGCAACGTCTTCACCCGCCGCGATGTCCAGCGGGTTCACCGCGAAGGCCGCGCCGCCGTGCTCGCGGAAGTGCAGCACCTGCGCATTGGTCGCCACCGAGCAACTGCCCGACACCACGGCGCGCAGGCCGCTGGCGGCTGGCAGTCGGTCCGCCACGTCGCTCGCTGGGAGCGCGCCGGTGGTCTGCCAGTTCTGCGGCAGGCCGATGGCGATGCCCGAGCCGGCGGTCACCAGCGGCATCCCGGCCAGCGCCTGCCCGATCAGGAACAGGTCGGCATTGCTCACCGCGTCCACCACGGCGATGCCCACGCCCTCGGCTTGCAGGTCGCGCAAGCGCTGCGCGATGGCCTTGGCGCCGCGCGCAACGACGGCCTGATCGACCAGCCCGACGCGCCGCTGCGTCTGCGCCTGCAGTACGCGCACGAGGTTGGCGTCGGTCATCGGCGTGAGCGGGTGGTGGCGCATGCCGCTGTCCGACAGCAGCACGTCGCCGACGAAGAGGTGGCCCTTGAACACCCTGCGCTGGTTGTCCGGGAAGGCGGGGCAGGCGATCGTGAAGCCCTGACCGGGGCCGTGCAGTGCGTCGAGCAGCGCGTCGGTGACCTGGCCGATGTTGCCGGCCGGGGTCGAGTCGAAGGTGGAGCAGTACTTGAAGTAGACCTGCTCGACCCCCTGCGCCTGCAGCCAGCGCAGCGCCGCCAGCGACTGCGCAACGGCCTCGTCCGCGGGGATGGTGCGCGACTTCAGCGCGACCACGATGGCGTCGGCGTCCACCTGTGCGTCGGGGTCTGCGGACACGCCGATGGTCTGCACCGTGCGCATCCCGCTGCGCACGAGGTTGTTGGCGAGGTCGGTCGCGCCGGTGAAGTCGTCGGCGATGCAGCCGAGCAGGGGGCGGCGGCTCATGGCTTGGGCTCAGGCTGCGGCAGCGTGATGCCGGGGAAGATCTTGATCACGGCCGAGTCGTCCTCGCGGCCGAAGCCGGCGGTCGAGGCCTGCATGAACATCTGGTGCGCCGTGGCCGACAGCGGCAGCGGGAACTTGGTCGCCCGCGCCGTGTCGAGCACGAGGCCAAGGTCTTTCACGAAGATGTCCACGGCGGACAGCGGCGTGTAGTCGGCGGCCAGCACATGCGCCATCCGGTTCTCGAACATCCAACTGTTGCCGGCGCTGTGCGTGATCACCTCGTAGAGCGCCGCGGCGTCCACCCCTTCGCGCAGGCCGAGCGCCATCGCCTCGGCTGCCGCGGCGATGTGCACGCCGGCCAGGAGCTGGTTGATGATCTTCACCTTGCTGCCGTTGCCCGCCTGGTCACCGAGCCGGTAGACCTTGGCGGCCATCGCGTCGAGCGCGTTGCCGACCTTGGCGTAGGCCTCGGGGCGGCCGGCGGTCATCATCGTCATCTGGCCGGACGCCGCCTTGGCCGCACCGCCGGAGATCGGCGCGTCCAGGTACAGCACGCCCATCGCGGCCAGCCGGGCCTCCAGCGCGACCGACCAGTTCGGGTCGACGGTGGAGCACATCACGAAGACGCTGCCCGGTCGCATCGCCGCGGCGGCGCCGTGTTCGCCGAACAGCACGGCGTCGGTCTGCGCGGCATTGACCACGACGCTGACGAGCACCTCGCAGTGCGCGGCCAGCTCGGCGGGGCTGGCGCAGGCGACGCCGCCGTCGGCTGCGAAGGCCTGCGCCGCCTCCAGCCGCACATCGCAGACATGGACCCGGTAGCCCGCCCGGCGCAGGGAACTCGCCATGCCGTGGCCCATGGCGCCGAGGCCGATGACGCCGATCGGCTTGCCCTGGTCAGGGTCAGGGCTTGGGGGTGCGGACGGGTGTGCTGGATCGTGCATGGGGTGTCGTCGGTTGTCGTACAAGTGTCGACGACCTTAGCGACACCCCGCGCCGTGCGTCAGCCGGACTTACCCCGGGTCAGGAGGGGTTGAGGCGATCCGCACCGTGTCCTCGACGGGGCGGTCGGTGAGCTGGTTGAAGTTGCGCGCGCTGCAGCGTTTGCAGCTTGCTACCCGCCGAGCAGATCACTCCGGTCTTTCAAGCCAACTCCCGTGAGCTGCAGCGCGCGCGCCGCCTGCACCAGCCACCACAGCTTGCGCGCCGCCTCCGCGTGCCGCAGCCCCTCGGCGCGCACGTTCGACAGGCAGTTGCGCTCCGCGTCCGTGCGGCCGACACGCGGCGCGTGGGTCAGGTAGACGCCCAGGCTGTCCGGCGAACTCAGGCCCGGCCGCTCGCCGATCAGCACTGCGACCATCGGCGCCGCCAGCCGCTGCCCGATGTCGTCGCCGAGCGCCACGCGGGCCTGTGTCGCGACAACGACCGGGCCGAGCCGCCAGCCGTCCGGCCGCTGCTTGAGCAGTTCGTCGATCAGCGGCACGGCTTGGCGCTGCACCGCTGCGGAGGAGAGCCCGTCGCCGACGACGAGCAGCAGATCAGCGGCGACCGCGCCGTGGGCGTCGAGCTGCACCGCGCTGTCGCGGCCGAGCCGGCGGCCGAGGTCCGGGCGCAGCAGGTAGGTGGCGCGGTCCGGCGCGGCGCTCTGCACGCGCAGCGTCGGCAGGCCAAGGGCTTCGATGTCCGCACGCAGCGCGTCGGCGTCCAGCGGCAGGTGCACGGCGTCGCGGGCCATTGCGTGCGCTGCACCGAAGGCCAGCAACTCGCGCGTCGGCAGGCTCGACCCGCTGCGCCCCAGTCCGACGCGGGCCGGTGTCAACGCCCGCAGGTGCGCCCAGGGATCGGGCGTGGTCAACGGCTGGTGGTCGCTCATCCCAGGTGCTCCAGCAAGGCGTGGCCGCGTGAGACGGGCAGCACGCGCCCGTCCGCGTCGCTGATGCCCATGCGCTGCAGCCACGCCTCGAATTCCGGCGCCCGCTTCAGGCCGAGCACCTCGCGCAGGTAGAGCGCGTCGTGGAAGGACATGCTCTGGTAGTTGAGCATCACGTCGTCCGCGCCAGGCACGCCGATCAGAAAGGTGACGCCGGCCGTGCCGAGCAGCGTCATCAGCGTGTCCATGTCGTCCGAGTCCGCCTCGGCGTGGTTGGTGTAGCAGACGTCGCAGCCGATCGGCAGGCCCAGCAGCTTGCCGCAGAAGTGGTCCTCCAGGCCGGCGCGGATGATCTGCTTGCCGTCGAACAGGTACTCCGGCCCGATGAAGCCGACGACCGTGTTGCAGATCATCGGGTCGAAGGCGCGGGCGACCCCGTAGGCGCGCACCTCGCAGGTCTGCTGGTCGAGGCCGTGGTGGGCGTTGGCCGACAGCGCCGAGCCCTGGCCGGTCTCGAAATACATCACGTTGTCGCCGATCGTGCCGCGCTTCAGGCTCAGCGCCGCCTCGCGCGCCTCGCGCAGCACGGCCAGGTCGATGCCGAAGCTGCGGTTGGCGGCCTCGGTGCCGGCGATCGACTGAAAGACCAGGTCGACCGGCGCGCCGTGTTCGATCGCCTGGATCTGGTTGGTGACGTGGGTCAGCACGCAGGACTGGGTCGGGATCTCGAAGCGCTGGATCACCTCGTCCACCAGCCGCACCAGGTCCGTCAGCGGCCCCAGCCCGTCGCCGGCCGGGTTGATGCCGATCACCGCGTCGCCGGCGCCGTAGAGCAGGCCGTCGAGCATCGAGACGGCGATGGCGCGTGGGTCGTCGGTCGGGTGGTTCGGTTGCAGGCGCATCGCCAGTCGCCCGGGCAGGCCGAGCGTATTGCGGAAGCGGGTGATGACGCGGCATTTGCGCGCGACGAGGATCAGGTCCTGGTTGCGCATCAGCTTGCTGACCGCGGCGGCCATTTCGGGCGTGATGCCGCGGCGCACGCGGGCCAGCGTCGCTTCGTCCGCCGCGTCGCCGAGCAGCCAGTCGCGGAAGTCGCCCACGGTGAGGTGGGCGATCTCGGCGAAGGCGGCGGCGTCGTGGCGATCGAGGATCAGGCGCGTGACCTCGTCGGTTTCATACGGGACCAGCGCCTCGTTCAGGAAGGTCTTCAGCGGCAGCTCCGCCAGCGCCATGCGGGCGGCCATGCGCTCGACGGACGTGCGGGCGGCGACACCGGCCAGCACGTCGCCGGAGCGCAGCGGCGTGGCCCGCGCCATCAGGGTGGCCAGATCGGCGAACTGCCAGACATGGCCGCCGAGGGTGTGTGCGTAGGGCATGGCGCTCCGGAGTGCTGGAAGGGGTGAGAACCGTCTGGTCCCCGACGGCGGGGGTGGCGCGAACAAGAGGTTCACCAGTATGGCGAAGCCCGCTGCTCAAAGCGCGAGCACTCCAACAAAAGTCACACTGTGACAAGCACTTGGCGTCGCCCATCACAGGCTATCCCCAGGGTTATCCACAGGCTCGGGGGATAACAGGGCTGTAGCGCACCGATGTCCGCACACCGGGCGCGACAGTGCCGAGCATCAACGCCCTCAAGCACGGCGGACAGATGCCGAAGAGTCGAGACACGCTCCGACTTGGTCCTGACGGAAACGAGCACGTCTACACGATCGGACCTTCGCGCAGTTCCCTGTCCAGGATCTCATTCGCACATGTCTCAATCCTCCCTCCTTCCACTGGACCGGAGCGGCGACCGAATCGTCGTGGGTACCCTGGTGCTCAGCTTGATCGCCGCCATTGCCATCGGGGCCGAGTACGGCCAATTGGCGCTCTCCCTGATCGGCAGCGGCCTGATCGGTGGTGTGGCACTCGTGGTCTGGCGCCTGGCGCCAGGCTCGCTGGTCTCACGCCTGGTCCTCTCGGCAGCGTTGATGTCGATGGTGATCCTGCACATCCAGCTGGGACGCGGCACGATCGAGTTCCACTTCGGGGTCTTCGTGTGCCTGGGCGTACTGCTGGTCTACCTCGACTGGCGCCCGATCCTGCTGGCAGCCGGGCTGATTGCCGTGCACCACATCTTGTTCGACCGTCTGCAGGCCTGGGGCTGGGCCGTGTACTGCGCGACCGAACCCTCGTTGTTGAAGATCGTGCTGCATGCCTCCTACGTCATCGCCCAGACGGCCGTCGAGGTCTGGGTGGCCATCTGGATGAACCGGGTGGCCCTTGCGGCGCGGGCGAGTTCCTGCAGCCTGCAAGACACATTGCAACAGCTCCAGTCGACGCTGCTGACCACGCGCGAGAGCGTGGCAAGCATCGAGACTGCGTCGAGCGAAATCGCCAACGGCAACGCGGACCTGAGCCAGCGCACCGAGCAGACTGCCAGCCAGTTGCAGCGCGCTACGCAGTCGATGGCGCAGCTGACGCAGGCGGTGCAAGACAGCGCCGAGTCCGCGGCCAATGCGAACCGCCTGGCCATCACGACTGCGGCCGCGGCCCGGCGCGGGAGCGAAGTGGTCGGTGAAGTGGTCTCCAAGATGGCGGACATCACCACGTCCAGCCGCAAGATCGCCGACATCATCGGCGTGATCGACGGAATCGCCTTTCAGACCAACATCCTCGCTTTGAACGCTGCGGTGGAGGCCGCACGTGCCGGCGAGCAAGGTCGCGGCTTTGCTGTGGTTGCAGCCGAGGTGAGATCGCTGGCCAAGCGCAGCGCCGAAGCAGCACGTGAAATCAAGACGCTGATCGGCACCAGCGTCGAGAACGTGGAAATCGGTTCACGATTGGTCAGCGACGCCGGCACGACGATGACGGCCATCGTCGATGGCGCGCGCGACGTTGCCGGAATCATCCACAACATCTCGCGCAACGCGGCGGACCAGAGTGGCGACATTGTTTCGGTCAAGGACACCGTCTCGGAGCTGGATCAGATGACGCGGCAGAATGCCGCCCTGGTCGAGCACAGTGCTGCCGCCGCAGACAGCTTGCGCGTGCAAGCGCAGCGCCTGGCCCAGGCCATGTCTTCGCTGCAGGTTGCCTGACAGTGACGGGCCGAGGCCGTTTGAGAACGCAAAGGTGTCCAGCGAGCGGGTCGTCCAAGGGAAGATGGGGAGCCTGAACCCCCGTTCGCTGGGGCTATGCTCACGCCCATGACCCGCTCTCCCGCCCACCCGACCAGCCTGCGTGTTCACCAGTACCTCGGCCTGCAGCCCGGACCCCGGCTGATCGTGCTCGGCGCGGTCCATGGCAACGAAACCTGCGGCACACAGGCGCTGCGGGGCTTGCTCGACGCCTTCGACGAGGGGCACTTGCGCCTGCGCCGGGGGCAACTCACCGTGGTGCCCGTTACCAACGCGCTGGCCTACGCCCGGCACGCCCGCGAAGGCGAGCGCAACCTGAACCGCAAGCTGGTGCCGCCCGCCATTCCGCAGGATTTCGAGGACCGGGTGGCGCGGGTGCTGTGCCCGCTGCTGCGGGCGCACGACGTGCTGCTGGACCTGCATTCCTTCCACACGGCCGGCGCGCCCTTCGTGATGATTGGCCCGCACGACAACACCGGCGAGCTGGAGCCCTTCGCGCATGCGCAGCAAGAAGCGGCGCTGGCGGCTGCGCTCGGTCCTGCATTGCTGGTGGAGGGCTGGCTGGAAACCTATGCCCGCGGGGTCGAGCGCCGCCGGGCGGCGGCCGCTGTGCTGGGCCGGGCGGCGCCGGATCCGCAGTTCGGCGTGGGCACGACCGAGTACATCCGCGCCTGTGGCGGCTACGGGGTCACGCTCGAATGTGGCCAGCACGACGATCCCCGGGCGCCGGAAGTGGCCCGGCTGGCCGTGCTGCGCACCTTGCGCCTGCTGGACATGCTGGAGGTGCAGGAGGGCGAGACCGCCGATCTCCCGGCACTGCCGGCGCAGCACACGCTGATGTGCCTGTTCGACGTGATCGACTGCGAGCATGTCGGCGACCACTTCAGCCGCGAATGGTCGAGCTTCGATCCCATCCAGGCCGGTGACTTGATCGGCCACCGGGACGACGGCCGGGCGGTGGTGGCGGAGACGGACGGCTGGATCGTCTTTCCCAACCCGCGGGCGCAGGTCGGGCAGGAGTGGTTCTATCTGGCGCGGGCGAGCGACCGGGTGCTCTGAGCCGGTGGGCCGGGCTGCTCAGCGCAGCGCGGCCAGCTCCTTCGCGGCACCGGGGACGCCTTTCGACTCGGCGTAGCCCAGATACCGGCGTGCTGCAACGAGATCGCGGCGCAGGCCAGCCCCGGCCCCGAGCCGGCGGCCCAGCTCGAAACAGGCGCTGGCGTGGCCCGTGTCGGCGGCCTGCTGCAGTGTGTCGATGCCGGAGGACAGGCCGCCGCTGCGTCCCGCCATGGTCGGCGTCAGCTGCACCAGGGCGAGTGTGTAGAGCGCCTCGGGCGAGCGCGGCTCCGGCAGCCCTTCGAGCGCGGTGGCCGCGGTCTGCAGGGCACTGACCGAGCGGCTGCGCAGCCACAGCGTGGCCCGCGCCCGCGCCAGCACGACCGAGGTGGCCAGGGCCGGGTCGTCGTCCAGCCCCTCCAGCAGGCGTTCCGCGCCGCGCGGATCGGGCGTCAGGCCGTCCGGCCCCAGCAGCAGCTGCCAGGCGCGCACCAGGCGGACGCGTGGCTCGACCGGCATGCGCTCGACCGCCTGCGCCAGCGCGTCCGCGGCGGGGTAGTGCCGCAGCCGGTAGTCCTTGTCGTCGCTGACGAGCCAGGTGTCGACGTCCTGCTGCAAGGCGGTGGCGGCGAGGCGCTGTTCGGCCTGCTGCCGGACATGCGGCAGCCGTGACATGGCCCCAGCCCCCGCCAATGCCACGACCACGGCGGCGGCCAGCGAGGTGATCTGCCAGCGTCGCACGGTCGCCGACTGGCGCAGCGGCCGCAGCAGCCGGTCGCTCCGCTCGACCTGCAGCGAGCGCGCGAGCGCGCGGCGCGCCTGCCAGTCGGCGACCACCCAGCCGGCGATGCCCAGTCCTGCCGCCAGCGCCGCAGCACCCACCACCCCGACGTGCGGGCTGCCCAGCGCCAGCAGCAGCGCCGACACCACGCCGATGCCCGCCAGACAGACCAGCCGCGGCTGCCAGACCCGTTGCAGCCACAGCCGTTCGACTGCGCGCTGCGCCGATTGCAGCGCGTGCGTCTGGTAGGCCTCGTCGACCATGCCCGGGTACTGGCGGACGATGTCTGCCAGCGGCGTGCGTGCGGCGATGTCCAGGTTGAGTGGCGACTGCAGGAAGCGCTGCAGCGCGTCGCCGAGGTGGCGTCCGCTGCCGTCGACGTTTTTCTCCAGCGTGCCGAGGTCGTGCGCCAGCAGCACCGCGGCGACCTGCTGGTAGTCGACGATCTCCAGCGCCGGGCCCAGCGCGGTGAATTGCATCGGCTGCCCGGCGACCTGCAACTGCGCCTGCCGCACCGGCAGCCGCAGGCGCTGCACGGCCTGCACCGCCAGCGGTGCCGTGGTGTAGCGCACCTGCTCCAGCGTGCAGGCCTCGTCGAGCGTGGCGACATCGGTGAAACGGGCGGTGATGGCTGCGGCGACGGCGGACTCCGGGTGGTGGACTTCCAGCAGGTCTTCCACCTCCACCCGCTCGCGCAGCCGGCCCCAGCGGTGGTGCCAGCCGGTGGCGGCGCAGTCCGGGCAGTCGAGTTCCTGCTGCCCTTGGCAATCCGGACAGACGATCCGGCCGGAGGCGGCGCAGCGGGCGCAGTCCTGTTCGCCCCGGCCTTCGCAGCCTGCGCAGCGCAACCAGCCCTGGCTGCAGGCGGCGCAGGGCACCAGGGTTTCCGGGGCGTCGGGTGTCTCGGGTGCCGTGCTGGCCTTGACCATGCCCCGGCCTTCGCAGACCCCGCAGGCCATGCGCCCGAGGCCGCGGCATTGCCGACAGGCCCCGTGCCGGCGGCCCTGGCAGTCGGGACAGGTCTGCCCGCCGCTGCCCGAGCAGCCCGCACAGGCGAGTCGACCGCGCTGGCCGCAGGTGGTGCAGGGCCACTCGGTGCCGATCGTGTCGTCCAGGCGGTCGCCGAGGAAGCTGCCGCCGGGCAGCAGGCGCCGGTAGCGTCCCGGCTCTTCCGTCGCCCATTGCTGGATGCGGGTGGTGGCGGCGGATTCGGCGGTGGCCAGTCGGTGCTGCAACTCGGCTTCGACCGAGGCGGTGTCCGGCCGTGCAGAGATGCCGTCGGGCAGGCGGCCGGCGTGGTCGGCAGTCTCGATGTCCAGATCGACGCGCTGCCGGGTGGTGACGACCAGCTCCGCGCCCGATTCGAGGTCTGGTGCCAGTTCCTTGAGGTCGGCACCCCTGAAGCGCGTGATCGGCTCGATCTGCGCCCCGATCACCTCGGCGATGCGCCTTTTCCGTCCCGCTTCCTGCCCCCGCACACTCGACATCCAAGACCTCTGTTCGCAATCTGACCCGAAAGGGAAAGATTACACAACATCGGCCGGGCCGCGGCCCGCCGGCCAGCGCCGCAGCGCCGAAACCGGCGTTTCAGCCCTGCATCGGTGAGCGGCTGCGAAACCAGGCGAGGTAGAACAGCCGGTAGGCCATGCGCTTCAGGCGGCCGTCCAGTTGCACCGGCGGACGCGGGCAACTGGAGGACGCGTCGCTCACCGCCAGGGTCTTGCGGTGGATGACCACGGGCTGGCCGCATTCGTTGAGCGACTCGTCCAGCCGCGCATAACCATGGCGTTTGTACAGGCCGAGCGCAGCGACATTGGTGTGCACGCATTGCAGCCCGATGTGCGCGCAATGCCAGTCCCGGCAGATCGACTCGAACTGCATCACCAGTTGGTGACCCACGCCGCAGTGGCGGTGCTGTTCATCCACGGCCAGCAGGTTGATCCACAGCGTGTTGCTGTCCGGCCGCGGCTGGGCGTGCAGGAACCCGATCACCCGGCCATCCAGACGCGCCACCTGGAAATAGGGCAATTGGTGACACAGCCAGTAGCCCATGCCTTCCTCGGACTGCAGCGGAAAGTTCCGGGCCACGAGCCGGCAGATGCTCGACCAGTCCCGCAACTGGGCGGGTTCGATCACCACACGGGTCACTGCGGGCTTGGTGGTCGGTTTCACGGGCAGGGACACCGGCGGCGGGCAATCGGACAACAGGAGCGGGCGCGTCATGTCGGTCAGCAGCATGATCGTGTTGTGATATATGGCAGTTCTGAAAAAGGAGCGCGATGCTAGCCACCGCGGTACCTCGCGGTACACCTTCAAATGAGGGGGTCTGTGGCACAGCAAGCGAGGTCCTGCCAGATACCGTGCATAACTACCGCTTGTCGACGGCCGGCGATACCATGGGGGAGCATGTCCAGCACCCTCGCCACCCCGGTTCACAGCGAACTGATCATCAAGAAGAGCCGATTCATCGGCTGCGTGCAACCCATTGCAGACCGCGCCAGCGCACAGGCCGTGGTCGATGCGCTCTGGAAGGAACACCCGGGCGCGCGCCATGTCTGCTGGGCTCTCATGGCGGGCGGGCAGTCCGCGGCGGTCGATGACGGAGAACCCGGGGGAACCGCCGGGCGCCCGATGCTGGATGTCCTGCGTCACCAGGACCTCGAAGGCGTGCTGGCGACGGTGGTGCGCTATTTCGGCGGTGTGAAGCTCGGCGCTGGTGGCCTGGTGCGGGCGTATACCGACGCCGTGGCGCAGGCACTCGTCGGGGCCAACAAGGTGCCGCTGCTGCGGATGCGACCGCTGCGCTGCACCGTGCCGTATGCGCTGGAGGGTCTGGTCCGGCGCGAACTGACGGCGGCAGGTGCGGCGCTGGGCGAGGTGCGCCACGGTGCGCAGGTGGAATTTGATTTCAGGCTGGCCGAGCGGGAATCCGCGGCCTTCATGGCACGGCTTTCCGATTCCTCGCAAGGGCGGGTCGGCTGGTTTGTTTTTGAACCCTGATGTTTCAGGATCTGGTGCGTTGGCTCAAGGCAATTTATCTGTAAATGAATGTATAAGGGCCAAAACAGTTCAGCAAGGAGGAAGGGATGCAAAACGAATCGAGTCTCACGGGCGCCGCAGGGCATGGGCGTTCGTCGGGACCGAGCCCGGATCCATTACCAGATCGCTCCGATGTCCCAGCCCTTGATCTGCAATCGCCATCGGCGGCGCAGACGCTGGAAGACACTTTCAATCCCAGGGCCTGGACCTGCTCGGTCTGCGGCAAGGTGCGTGCGCGCGAGTTGCTGCACAGCAAGGCGATCCTCGGCCGGCAGCAACTTGTCTGCGCGCCGTCCTGCCTGGGAGCGGAGCGGCGCGCCAACGGCCGCTGACGCAGGTCGCGCGGGCGGGGCAGAACGGCACCGCCGTTGCATCGCCTTGCGCGCCGGGCTCGGAGAAACCCTCGGTCCACAGGTTCCTCGTCGATAGAATCTGCCGGTTGTCTTTCCGGTCAGGGCAGCGTCGTGCGCCTCGTCGCCGTCTGCTGCCGACCGGTCCTGCTGTTCTTCACGAGCGACGAGTGTCCCGATGCCGAGTCCCCACCGTACTACCAGCCCGCCGCCGTCCTTCCTGCGCCGCCTGTCGATGGCGTTCAGCGTGCTGTTCAGCGGCGAGCTGGCGCAGCGTTACCTCGCGGCCGACGAACCCGTGGTGGCTGCACCCGAGCCGGTCGCGCCACCTGCACCGGCCCCCGTGGCCCCACCGCCGCCGCCACCGCCGCCGCCGCCGCCTCCTCCGCAGATCATCACGCTGAAAGAAGCCACGCCCGACGCCGCGCTGCAGCTGCTCGGCTTGCTCCAGCGCGAGGCCCGCCTGATCGACTTCGTGCAGGAAGACCTGACCGGCCACGCCGACGCCGATGTCGGTGCCGCTGCCCGACTGGTGCACGAAGGTTGCCGCAAGGTGCTGAAGGCCCACTTCACGCTCGCCCCGGTGCGCACCGAAGAAGAAGGCCGCCGCATCACGCTGCCCGCCGGCTTCGACGCCAGCGCCGTGCGTCTGACCGGCAACGTCGTCGGCCAGGCCCCGTTCACCGGCACGCTCAGCCACCGCGGCTGGCGCGTCACCGAGGTGCGGCTGCCGCAGCGCGCCGAACACCACGACGCGGCCATCGTCGCGCAGGCGGAGGTGGAGCTGTGAGCGCCGATCTGTCGAACAACGCCCCCCGCTACAGCCTCGGCATCGACCTGGGCACCACCCACTGCGCGCTGGCCTGGGTCGATCTGGCCGCCACAGACGCCCGCGACGGCGACCAGACCGTCCACGGCGTGCTGTCGGTGCCGCAGGTGACCGCGCCCGGCACGGTCGAGTCGCGTGACCTGCTGCCGTCCTTCCTCTACCTGCCACACGCCGACGAACTCGCCGCGGGCGACCTGAGCCTGCCGTGGGGCGAGGAGCAGGGCGGCTCGGTCGGCACGATGGCCCGCCAGCGCGGCGCGACGACGCCGATCCGCCTCGTCTCCAGCGCCAAGAGCTGGCTGTGCCACCCCGGTGTGGACCGCCGCGGCCCGATCCTGCCCGCCGACGCGCCGGCCGAGATCGCCCGTGTCTCGCCTCTGGAGGCCTCGCGGCGCTATCTGGCGCACCTGCGCGAGGCCTGGAACCACGCCCATCCCGAGGCGCCGTTCAACGCGCAGACCGTCACCGTGACGATCCCCGCGTCGTTCGATCCTGCCGCCCGCGAGCTGACCGCCGAGGCTGCCCGCGAGGCCGGCTACGGTGCGGTGACGCTGCTGGAAGAGCCGCAATCGGCGCTCTACAGCTGGATCCAGACCAGCCAGGGCGCCTGGCGCAAGGCGGTGAAGCCGGGCGACGTGATCCTGGTGATCGACGTCGGCGGCGGCACGAGCGACTTCTCGCTGATGGCGGTGCTGGAGCGCGAGGGCAACCTCGAACTCACCCGCGTCGCGGTCGGCGACCACATCCTGCTCGGCGGCGACAACATGGACCTGGCGCTGGCGCACACCGTCGCGCGCAAGCTCGCCGCGGAGGGCAAGTCGCTCGACGCCTGGCAGATGCGCGCCCTGACGCTGGCCTGCCGCGCCGCCAAGGAAGTGCTGCTGTCGGACCCGGACGCGCCCGCGCAGCCGCTGGTCGTGCCCAGCCGTGGCTCCAAGCTCATCGGCGGCACGATTCGCACCGAGCTGACCCGCGCCGAGGTCAGCGCCATCATCCTCGAAGGCTTCTTCCCGCAGGTGCCCGCCTCGGCCCGCCCGGTGCAGAAGCCGCGCATCGGCCTGACGCAGCTCGGCCTGCCCTATGCGCAGGACGCCGCGATCAGCCGCCACCTCGCCGCCTTCCTCGCCCGGCAGGTCGGCGCGCTGGCCGAGCTGGACGGCCTCGCGGCACGGCAGCCCGAAGACGCCAGCTTCCTGCACCCGACCGCGGTGCTGTTCAACGGCGGCGTCTTCCGCGCCGGTCCGCTCGCGCAGCGCACGCTGGACACGCTCAACGCCTGGCTCGCCGAGGACGGCGCTCCGGCAGCGCGGCAGCTCGACGGCGCCGACCTCGATCTGGCGGTGGCACGGGGTGCGGCGTATTACGGCCATGTGCGCAGTGGCCGCGGCGTGCGCATCCGGGGTGGCACGGCGCAGGCGTATTACGTCGCGGTCGAGTCGTCGATGCCCGCGGTACCGGGCTTCGAGGCGCCGATGCAGGCGCTGTGCGTCGCGCCCTTCGGCATGGAGGAGGGCAGCGATGTCGCGATCGACGCGCAGCCGTTCGGGCTGGTCGTGGGGGCGCCGGTGCAGTTCCGCTTCATGGGCTCGTCGGTGCGCCGGCAGGACGTGGCTGGCACGCTGCTCGACTTCTGGTCGCCGGACGAGCTGCACGACGTCGGCGACATCCAGGCCACGCTGCCCGCCCAGGGCCGCACGCCGGGCGAGGTCGTCGCCGTGACCCTGCACGCGGGGGTCACCGAAGCCGGCACGCTCGAACTCGCCGCCGTCCCCGTCGGCGGCACCGAGCGCTGGAAGGTCGAGTTCGACATGCGCGGCCAGTCCACGGCTGCTTGATGTCGAGGTGATGGCAGTTTCCGGGCCGTTCCTCGTCGGCATCGACCTCGGCACCACCCACACCGTGGTCGCCAGCGCCCGCGCGGGCGGCGCCGAGATCACGCTGTTCGAGATCCCCCAGTGGACGGGCCCGGGCGAGTGGTTCGCCCGCCCGCTGCTGCCGTCGGTCCGCTTCCATCCGCTCGACGAGGCGCCCTTCGTCGGCCACCACGCCCGCCAGATGGGGGCGCAGGTGCCCGGCCGCCTCGTCAGCAGCGCCAAGAGCTGGCTCTCGCACCCCAGCGCCGACCGTCTGGCGTCCATCCTGCCCTGGGGCGCGGACGACAGCGTCGCCAAGGTCTCGCCGGTCGAGGCCAGCGCGTCCTACCTCGCCCACGTCCGCACCGCCTGGGACCACGCCCATCCCGACGCCCCGCTCGACAAACAGACCGTCGTGCTCACCGTACCTGCGTCCTTCGACGAGGCGGCGCGGGCGCTGACGCTGCAGGCCGCGCGGCTGGCCGGGTTGCCGACGTTGACGCTGGTGGAGGAACCGCAGGCCGCCTTCCAGGACTGGCTCTTCCGCCACCGCGAGACGCTGGCCACGGCGCTGGACGGCGTTCGGCGCGTGCTGGTGTGTGACGTGGGCGGCGGGACGACCGACTTCTCGCTGATCGACGTCGGCGCGCCGGACCAGCCGGGCGGCCTGCCGACGTTGCGCCGCAGCGCCGTCGGCCAGCACCTGATGCTCGGCGGCGACAACATGGACCTGGCGCTGGCGCACCTCGTCGAGCGGCGGCTGGCCGAGGCGGCGGGCGGCACGGCGGCGCCACTGTCGAGTGCGCGGCTGTCGCAGCTCATCGCCCGCTGCCGCGTCGCCAAGGAGCAGTTGCTCGCCGCGGACGCGCCGGAGCGCGTGACGGTGACGCTGCTCGGCGGCGGCTCGCGGCTGATCGGCAAAGCGCAGTCGGTGGACCTGTCACGCGACGAGGTGCAGGCGCTGCTGGTCGATGGTTTCTTTCCGCGGGTCGGGCGGCACGAGACGGCGCGGCGCGCGCGCGGCGGGCTGGTCGAGTTCGGCCTGCCGTACGCGAGCGACGCGGCCATCACGCGCCAGCTCGCCAGCTTCCTGCAGCAGCACCTGGCGCCGGACGCCGCGCTGCCGGACACGGTGCTGCTCAACGGCGGCGTGTTCCGCGCCGACGCGCTGGCCGAGCGGCTGCTGCAGACGCTTGCCGACTGGCGTGGTGGCGTGGCGCCGCGGCTGCTGCACAACGACGACCCGGACGTGGCGGTCGCCCGCGGCGCGGTGGCGCACGCGCTGGCGCGGCAGGGCAGGGCGCCGCGCATCGGCGGCGGGGCGGCGCGCAGCGTGTTCCTGCTGCTCGATCCCGCCCGCCCCACCTCCCGTCATCCCCGCGAAAGCGGGGACCCACTCGGCGAGAGGACGGTGGCAGGCGTGGGTCCTCGCATTCGCGAGGATGACGGGGGTGGGGCGGGTGCTGATGCAGCGGCAGCGGTGCGGGCGGTCTGCCTGCTGCCCCGCGGCAGCGAGCCGGGCCGTACGCTGGCGCTGGCCGAGCGCACCTTCGCGCTGCGCCTGGGCCAGCCCGTGCGCTTCCACCTCGCGACCTCGACCACCGACACCGGCGCGCCCCCCGCCGCTGGCGCGGTCTGCACGCTCGCCGCCGACACGCTGCACACCCTGCCGCCCATCGCCACCGTCATCCCTCCGACCGCCGCCACCGCGGGCCGCCGCGACCTGCCCGTCCGGCTGGAGGCCACGCTCGCCGAGGTCGGCACGCTCGACGTGCGCTGCGTCAGCGTCGACGACCCGGCGCAGCATTGGCAGCTCGAATTCCAGCTCCGCCCCGCCGCTGGTGCGGCCGGCGATGCGCCCGTCCTCGCCTCGGTGCAGACGGACGCGCAGATCGCCCCGCGCCTGCCCGAGGCGATCGCGCTGCTCGACCGCGTCTTCGGCGCCAAGACGCACAAGCTCGCGCCCAAGGACATCAAGGGCCTGCGCGTGCAGATCGACCACCTGCTCGGCCACCGCGACCGCTGGTCCCGCCCGCTGGCGCGCCGGCTGTTCGACGTGCTGTGGCAGCGCGCCCGCGGTCGCCGACGTTCGGCCGACCACGAGCGGCTGTGGCTCAACCTGGCCGGCTGGTGCCTGCGCCCCGGCTTCGGCGATCCGCTGGACGCGTGGCGGGTGGAGCAGGTCTGGACGATCTTCGACGCCGGCGCCGAACACCGCAGCGATCCACAGGTCGCCGCGCAGTGGTGGACGCTGTGGCGGCGCGTGGCGGGCGGTCTGCCCGAGGCGGCGCAACTGCGGCTGCTCGACGACTTCGGCTACAACCTGCAGGCCGCGGAACACCCCGGTGCGCCGCTGCCCCCGAAGCCGCCCGGCCTCGTCAAGGGCGGCCACGACGACATGGTCCGCCTGGGTGCCGCGCTGGAGCGCATCCCGCCCGAGCACAAGGCCGAGGTCGGCGACTGGCTGCTGCAACCTTTCACCCCGGACGCCGCGGCCATCGCCCACGCCACGCCCGAGCGCGACGAGCTGCGCCTGTGGGCGGTCGGCCGACTCGGGGCGCGCCAGCCCTTCCACGGCAGCGCGCACGGCGTGGTGTCGGCGGAGGTCGCGGCGCGCTGGATCGACACGCTGCTCGCGCTCGACTGGAAACGCCGCCGCATGGCCGCCTTCGCCAGCGCGCAACTCGCCCGCATGACCGGCGACCGCGTGCGCGACCTCGATCCCGACCGCCGCACGCAGGTGCTGGCGCGGCTGGCCGCCTGCGGCGCGGCACCGAGCTGGTCGGCGATGGTGCGCGAGGTGGTGCAGCTCGATGCGGCGGACGAGCAGGCGCTGTTCGGGGAGTCGCTGCCGGTGGGGCTGGTGCTGGTCGAATAACCGGCGTGCTGCCTGCGTAAAGCTTGAAAAACGTCTCTCGCGCGCAAGCGAAATCGTGAGTTGGTGTATGCTGGCGCCCGTTTTGAGGTGGCATCCTGCATTTTTGATGTCGTATAACGGAACCTGTTTTCTATAGAGCTATTTCATGACGATGCTGAGTGTTGATTCTATATTTGGAGCGTTAGCTACTTTGGTGGTATCGATAATTTTTTTCTGGTATCTGTGGAGCAGGAAAACGCAGGGTAATGCAACGGAAATCCAGAAGCTTACTGAGGAGATACGTGATCTGGAAAAAATGCTACACGTCAAGGAGCGAGAGTTTCTAGATGAAAGAAATCAGATCGAAATCGCAAAATCTGATGCCGTCCGGGCTTCTAAGCAAGTCGGGTTCGAGGAAGGCCGGCTCTTGGGACAGGCGGAAAAACAGCGAGACCATTTGACTGAACTGACGAATCTCCGCGAAGAGTTGAGTAAGCATCACATGATGCAAATTGAAGGTGTGGCGGCGGATGCTCGCGCCAAACTTCGGGCAGAATATGAGTTGCAGACGAAGATATTTACTGTGAAGATTTGTCCATACGTAAAAATTACGGAAGACAAGAGTTTGTTCAATAAAAAACATGAATTTGTCAGTGGGTATCAATATCAACTCTTGGTAAATGGGATACCGGCGTTCAGTCCTCATTTGGTGCCTGAGAGAACAGAAATAAAGTCGGAAATAAATCCTGCGCTGGAACAAATGGTGGTCGGGTTGGCAGAAAAGGCAGCGGAGGCGGCTATTAACATGTACTTGGGTGGCAACATCAAGCTAGTACAACGCGCTCCAGCCGTAATCGACAGAGGCACTAAATAGTTGTCTCCTCTCGGCGGGCTACATTCGACTTGACTCCGCCCTGCATTACCACTGCGGGCTGCCCCGCCCGCACCGACGGCCTGAGCGGCGAAGCCACGTAATTTCAAGCCCCAAGCCGTCGTTACAATGGCTCGCCCTCACGCCAGCCCCCTCCCGCGCCATGTCCGACCGTCTTGCCGTCCTGCCCCAGTACCTCCTCCCCAAGCAGGCCCTGACCACGTTCGCCGGCTGGGTGGCACGCAAGGAGCGCGGCGCCGTCACGACCGGCATCATTCGCCGCTTCGTGCGCCGCTACAACGTCAACATGGCCGAGGCGCTGAACCCGGACATCGCCAGCTACAAGAGCTTCAACGACTTCTTCACCCGCGCGCTGAAACCCGGCGCCCGCCCGCTGGCGAAGGCCGAGCTGATCTGCCCGGTGGACGGCGCGATCAGCCAGGTCGGCCGCATCGAGCGGGACCAGGTCTTCCAGGCCAAGGGCCACCGCTACTCGACGACCACGCTGGTCGGCGGCGACGCGCAACTGGCCAGGCAGTTCGACGACGGCCTCTTCGCCACGCTCTACCTCAGCCCGCGCGACTACCACCGCATCCACATGCCCTGCGACGGCCGCCTGCTGCGCATGATCCACGTGCCCGGCGAGCTGTTCTCGGTCAACCCGACGACGGCGCGCGGCGTGCCGGGTCTGTTCGCGCGCAACGAGCGGGTGGTGTGCGTGTTCGAGGGGCCGCGCGGGCCGTTCGTGCTGGTGCTGGTCGGTGCCACCATCGTCGGCAGCATGGCCACCGTCTGGCACGGGCTGGTGAACCCGCCGCGGCCCGGCCACCTGCGCGACTGGACCTATGCCGACCAGGACATCCGCCTGAAGCAGGGCGAGGAGATGGGGCGCTTCCTGCTCGGCTCGACCGTGGTGATGCTGTTCCCGAAGGACGCGCCGGGCGCCGGGGCGGCGCTGGCGTTCAATCCGGCGTGGCAGCCGGCCGGGCCGATCCGCCTCGGCGAGGCGATGGCCGACCGGCCGCGCTGAGCCTCATCCGCGGCGTCCGCCGCGGGCCTGCCACAGCGGCTTCTTGGCCTTGAGCTGGCGCTCGATGCCGTCGTTCAGCCGCGCGCGCAGGTCCACCACCTCGTCCACCTGGCCGTAGATGCCGGGGAAACGCAGGTCCAGCCAGAGCCACAGCGTGCAGGTGCGCAGCGTCTGCTCCATGCGTTCCAGGCGGCTGTGCTCGTCCACATCGTTCAGGAACCACGCGGCGCCGGCCTGACCGGACTTGGCGTGGTGCCCCGCCCATTCCAGGAACTGCTTGACCTGCGCATCGGTGCGCGTGTCCACCGGCGCCTGCGCATAGACGAAGCGCTGGCGCAGCGGCAGGTTGCCGGCGACCAGATCGAGCTGCGCGGCGAGGTCGAGCATCTGGTCGAGTTCTGCCACGGCGAAGTGGGCGTTGTCGAGCTGGAGCTGTTCGACAAAGATCCCCAGCACGTCACGCAGCCGGTTCTTGCCCAGCCGGCTGGCGATGGTGTCGATGTGCCACCAGTTCGGCGCGACCGGCGCCTTGAAGTCGCGCGGCGCCTTGGGCACCTTGGGCAGCAGCGCCTTGAGCGTGCGCAGCGCCGTCGGCTCGGCTTCCTTCAGCACGCCGCAGAAGCCTTCCTCGTGGATGCCGAAGCGTCCGGCGCGGCCGGCGATCTGGTGGACCTCAGACTCGGTCAGTGGCCGGTCGCCCTGGCCGTCGAACTTGGTCATGGTGCTGAACAGCACACGCCGCACCGGCAGGTTCAGGCCCATGCCGATCGCGTCAGTGGCGACCAGCACATGCGACTCGCCCGTGGCAAAGCGCTCGGCCTCGCGGCGGCGCACCTCCGGCGGCAAGGCGCCGTAGATCACCGAGACGATCTGGCCATTGGCTGCCGCCTGGTCACGCAGCATCAGCACATCGCGGCGGCTGAACGCGACGACCGCGTCGCCCTTCTTGAGCGAACTGAGCGACACCGGTGCGGGCAGCAGTTCGACATGCTGCTTGCGCTCGAAACGCTGCACGGTGCATTCCTCGCCACACAGGCCGAGCAGGTTGCGCAGGGCTTCCACCGCGTAGTCCGAGCAGATGATCAGCAGTTCCTCGGCCGGCACCGCGACGATGGCCTGGGTCCACGCCCAGCCGCGGCTGTGGTCGAAGATCATCTGCGCCTCGTCGATCACCGCCACCTCGATGGGCTTGTTGGTGTCGACCATCTCGATGGTGCTGGAGACGACGCGGGCGCCGTCGGCGGGCACACTTTCCTCGCCGGTGCGCAGCGAACAGGGCACGCCACGCGCGGCCAGCCGGTCGCGGCCTTCCAGTGCGAGCAGGCGCAGCGGCGCCAGGTAGGCGCCGGCCTTGGCCTTGGCGAGGCGCTCGAAGGCCTGCCAGGTCTTGCCGCTGTTGGGCGGACCGACGAACAGCGTCACCTTGCGCTGCAGGCGGCGGGCCTGCGGGAAGCTGTCGGGGTAGCCTTGGAAAGCCAGCTCGCTGCTCAGGCCCTCCATGGTGTCCTGTTCATTGACGCGGTGTTCCCAGCGGTCCTGCGCCCGGGTGCAGGCGGCCATCAGGCTGTCGAGCGGCTGCGCGGTCGCGCACTCGGACTGCAGCGCGGGCAGCAGCGAGCCGATCTGCCACAGGTTCAGCTCGGCGCTGCGGTTGACCAGCCGCTCCAGGTGGGCGGCGAGCGCTTCAGCGTGCGGGTAGTCGGGCAGGGTGCTCAGCGCCTTGATCAGCGCCGGCTTGTCTCCGGTGCGGAAGAAGTCCCACACGGCCTGGGCCGGCACGGGCTGGTGGTGCGTCACCGTCAGGCGCCAGCCTTGCGCGTGGAGCTGCACGCCCTGGCGCGCTTCGCGCTGCCATTCGTCGCCGCGCCGGGCCACGCCTTGCGCGTCGAGTGTCGTCGCGCGTTCCAGCATCAGCGCCCGCACGCTCTGGCCCGAGCCGACCACGTTCAGGTGCTGCAGCGCTTCCGTCATCAGCGCCGGGTCGATCCAGCGGCTGGGCCGCTGGCCGGGCACCGCCTTCTGCAGCAGGATCAGGCCGAGGCCGTCCAGATGCGCATCCGCCTCGGCGCTCTGCTCCATCTGGTAGTCGATCGGTTGCACGACCTGGGGCAGCAGATAGGCCGCCAGACGGATCCGGTCAACCTGTTCCGGCGTGAGATGGGGCGGGATGCGGCTGGCGTGGCGGGGCTGGGGCAGGGGGCGGGGAGCTGTTGTTGTAGCGGACATCGGGGGCGGCGCTGGGCCTGGGTTCAATCGTCAAAAGAGCCCGAACTCTACAGCGTCGGCGCGGACCCGATCGGTCCGGGCGTTTCAGGCGTCCGCCACGTCGTGGATCCGTCGCGGCGTCAGCTCCGCGGGCAGTTCGGACCGCTTGGTCTGGCGGAAGGCCTGGTGCGGGTCCGCCGGGCGGGCCTGGAGCGCTGGAGATTCGGCGTAGAAGCTCGCGTTGAGCTGGGTATGGGCGATCAGGTGGTGACGGAACCGCAGGTAGAGCACCTTGTCCACCTCGCCCGGGTTCTGCCAGAACGCGGCGAGCGGGCCGCTGTAGACCAGCCCCGGCATGCTGTAGACCGACTCGCCCAGCGTGATCACCGGCGCGCCGTGGTGCAGCGCCTGCAGACCGACCGTGCTGTTGATGGTGATGACGCCGCGGGTGTGGTCCAGCAGGGTCGGCAGGTGCTGGTCATGCAGGTAGACGACACGGTGGTGGATGTTCAGCCGGCGCGCTTCATGGCGGATGTGGCGCCGGTAGTCGCTGTAGGCCCGGTCCATCGGGTGGTGCTTGATGACCAGGCCGACCCCTTCGGGTGCATGCGCGGCGAACGAGGTCATCACGTCGCTGATGAAGGCCTCGATGCTGGGAAAGCGCGAGTGGTGCGTGACCTGGCTGTCGGACTGCACCTGCAGCGGCACCAGGAACCAGCGCTTGCTCAGGTGTGCGCTGCACAGGCGTTCTTCCAGACCCTGTTCACGGACCCGGTAGCGCAGGTGGCGCAGGAAGCTGCGCGCCCAGCGCAGCGGCTCGACCACCGGGTTGAGCGACCGGTGGTGGCGCTGGTGTGGGTACCAGGGCCGCATCACCACCGCGGCGATGCCGTAGGCGGCGGCGATCAGCGCGGTGCTGCGGATGTTCTGGGTGGTGGGCAGCGGAGGCGGATGGCGCGGCTGGGTCTGCTCGGCGTAGAAGCTCGCCGAGCGCGGCAACCGGGAGAGTGCATTGACACCCCGCCGCTCGACGGTGATGTAGTTGGGCCGCAGATAGCCTTCCTCGAACACGAAGACCCCGACCCCCATGGCCTGTGCCACCTCGCGGGCCACACAGTGGATCGGGCGCATCTGCCCGAAGAGCACCACCGCGTCGATGCGCTGGCGTTTCATCAGCTCGCGCAGCCAGTCGGCGAGTGCTTCAGGACGGCCGGTGTAGCGCAGCGCACCGTCGTGGCGCCAGAAGAGCTGGTCCCCGCCGTTGAAATGCACCTTGGTCACGTGCTGGCCCTGCTGGGTCAGCAGCCCGGCCAGATCGCTGAAGAACCAACCCATCGGCCCTTGCAGGATCAGCGTGTGGCGCCGTTCGACGAGTGCGCGGAAGGCGGTGGGCCACGGTGGCAGGCTGGCATTCTCGGCGGCAGTCGGCATGGTGGTCGTGTGTGTCTTCAGCGTGTGCGTGGGTAGCCGGAAGGCTTCTGGCTTGGCGTTGATTGCACCGTACCGGCGGGTTCCTGAAATGGGCGAATAGCGCGAGCGCGGCCGGGCATATCGGCGTTCAACCGGGCTTCAGCGCCGGCGCATTTGGGCGAGGGCATGCAGCACCTGGCGCTTCAGCAGACGCCATGTGCGCGAGGCCAGCGAGGCCGCGGGCGTGCCCAGCCGCTGCCATTCGCGCAGCTCCACCAGCGCCTGCTCGGGCGTGGTGTAGGCGCCGGAGTGGCGGCTGAGGTAGGTCGGATAGAGGATCAGCGTCGCCGCCACCAGCTCGTCCAGCTGCAGCTGCAGTGCACGTTTGCGGCGCTGGCGGGCGGGATGGTCGGCTGGCGCGCGGTCTTCGGTCAGGCCCCAGCCGGCGTAGAAGGGCATGCCCCAGGTGGTGACCGGGCAATCGCGCAGCAGCGCTTCAAAGCCGGTCAGCGAGGTCAGCGTGTGCACCGCATCGACGCTGGCCAGCAGCGTGTGCATGGGCACGTCGGTGACGATCTCGTCGCAGTACGGGCGCAGGCGCTCGCACTCGGCCTGCCAGGAGTGGCCGGTCTGGCGCAGGCCGGCGACGACGTCCGGGTGCGGCTTGTAGACCAGCCACGCCTCCGGCTCCGCCGCGCGGACGGCGCGCAGCAGCTCGGCGTTGGTGCGGATGTCGGCCGAGCCCCACTGGATCGAGGCGTCACTCTCCACCTGGCCCGGCACCAGCACGACGTGCAGCGCCGAGGCCGGTCGTTGCCACGCGCCGCCACCAACGTTGTACTTGGTCAGGCCGGCGTTGACGATGGCGGTGCGCAGCGCGCGGGCCCGCTCGCGCAAGGCGTCGTCGAAGTCGTGCTGGCGCAGCAGGTGTTCGAGGCGGCTCGGGCGGGTGGCGTCGAAGTAGATGCCCAGGTCGTCGACGACCCAGGACACCGGGCGCGTCAGATCAGCGCCCAGCCCGACCGAGCGCAGGAAACCGTCCTCGATGCGCAGCACCGGGCCGGTGGCCAGCGGCGGCGCCGGACGGCGGCCCCAGACCGCGACCGCGGTGCCCGGATCGACCTGCCGCTCGCGGCGCAGGAAGGCGATGTCCGCGCTGCCCTGCAGGAAGGCGCGGGCGATGGGGCGTTTCCAGCGCGAGAAGCCCAGCACCTGCACCGGAGACGGGCAGGTGGCGCGTTGCCGCCGCTGCAAGGCGAGATGCGCCAGCAGGCGCTCGGGCTCGCACAGGCGGCCGGTTTCGGGATCGAGGCAGCGCGGATAGGCGATCAGCGCCGCATGGGTGAGCGCGGCAATGCTCGGGCTGGCGGCGCGGCGCCGGGACGGGGCGCTCAGGTGGTCGGCGGTGAGGCCCCAGCCGGCGTAGAAGGGAAGGCCGAAGCAGCGCACGGAGCGGCCGTGCAGCAGCGCCTCGAAGCCCATCTGCGAGCTGACCACGTAGACGGCCCGGCAGACGTCGAACAGCGCGGGCGGATGGATGGCGTCGGCGATCAGCGTGACGCGCGCGGCTTCACCCGGCGTGAGGTGGGCGAAGTGGCCCTGCTTGCGGCCGGCGATGACGTCCGGGTGCACCTTGAGCCAGATCGGTGCGTCCGGGTGTTCGTCGAGCGCGGCCTGCAGCATCCACTCGAAGTGCGTGGCGCTGGCGCCGGCACCGGTGATCGAGGCGTCGCCCGCGGTCTGGTCGACCACGAGCACCGGCGGGTCGGTGGCCGCCTGGCGCAGCAGCGCGTCGGGCAGGCCGTCGTGGGCGTGGTTGTACTTGGAGACCCGCGCCTCGACCCAGGCAGCGCGCAGGAGGGCGCCGCGGTCGAGCTGTGCCGCGCCGAGCTGGCTGGCGATCAGCGTTTCCAGCCGTGAGGGCTGCGAGGCGTCGTAGTAGATGCCCTGGTCGTCGAGCACGATCGAGAGCGGCGGGCAGCGGTGGCCGAGGTCGGTGGAGCGCAGGAAGCCGTCTTCGGCGCGGAGCAGGGGCAGGCCGTGGCGCTGTGCGTATTGTTCGGCGGTGCGGGCGCTGGGTTTGTGGCCCCAGGCGAGGACGGCAGCCGTGGACCGAGCCGATGCACCCTGCGTCAATGTCCAGTCGGGCAGCAGTGCGGGCAGGGTCTCGACCTGCCGGAGCCCTCGGGTCAGCAGCGCCAGGCAGGGGCGGGAGGCGTCTTGGGCGACGCGGGCTGGGGGGAGGTGCCTTTCTAGCAACATGCGGCCGATTGTTCGAGAACCCGCCCCTGGGCAAGGCCCCGAAAAGGCACCGGTATTGGCCCGACCGGATCAGACCATCGACGCGAGGCAATCTTCAAGCGGCTGTCGTGTGCCCGTCACCTCGGGTGGCGCGGCAAACGGGCGCTGTATGCCCTGCTGCAAGGCCCGCAGCGACGGCATTTCTGGCGTGCGGCCGGCGTGCAGGGTGGTGATGTGCCAGCGCGTCCAGGCTTCCCAGTACGCTTGCCGGCTTGGCGAGACACCGGCCAGGCTGTAGCCGGTGCTGGAGGCGGTCATCAGCGAATTCGCGCGATGCGCCCCGAACGTCAGGGGCAGAGGCACCCCCTGTACCGCACGCGGACCGAACACCAGCCGAAGTCGGGCGAGAAACTCGCTGTCGGCACCGGTGCGAACGGCATCCCACAGGCCAGTCAGACGCTCCACCTCCCGCCGACGGAACAGCGGGGAGGCCGGGTTGAGCCGCGTCAGCGGGTGCACGGCGCGGGCGTGGCAGCGGCCGTCATCGGACAGGCGGACCCATTTCGAGGTGGTCGCCACGAGACGCGGGTTGTCCAGCAGGGGCCGCATCTGCCGGGCCAGTTTCTGGGGATGGGCCCAGTCATCCGAGTCCTGGCAGGTGACGAATTCGCCGCTAGCATGGGCCAGCCCGATCGTCTTGGCCACATAGGTGCCCACGTTGCAGGGCAGGCGCAGGCAGCGCACCCGGGCATCCCGCTCTGCCAGGGCATGGACCCGTTCGACGGTGCCGTCGGTGCTGGCATCGTCCACCACCACGATCTCCAGATTCCGCCAGGTCTGGGCCAGCAGGCTCTCGATGGCTGCGCCGACGCGGTCCTGGGTCTCGTGGGTGGTCATGAGCACGCTGACGCGCGGTCCTTCCACCGGCGCAAGTTGCTCGGCAGAGGCCAGGTTCAGGGTACCCGGAGGCTGGCTCGCGTCACGCAAGGCCAAGGACGACAGGGACGACTGGCCGAGACTGGCATTCAGGTGGTCGAGCAGCTGGGAGGGTGAGCGGCCGAACGCGTTGGCGGCCAGCAGGTGCCACTCGGAGCCGGCGTGGCCCGCGTCCCGCGCTGCGCGCAGCTGGCGTCCCGCCTCCTCGTGTTCGCCCAGGCGCAGCAGCAAGGCACAACGGAGTGTCCAGGGAGCCTTTGAATGGCCAGCGAGCGTGAGCGCCAGATCAGGAAGGAAGGGCGCGAGGGCTTCCGCCAGCACCGCCTCGTACGCGCCGGTGGCCTGTCGTCTGCGCAGCAGGGCCACCAGGTTTCGGGCCTCGTCTGCTCGTCCCAGGGTGGCCATCGAGATCGCCATCGCCATGCCGCCCTGCCAGTGGCGACCGTCCCAGGCTGCATCGGCCACGAGGGTGTGCAGGCCCAGCTTGTGCGCGGCCCAGAGTTCGGCGCCTGTTCGCGGCCACGACTGCGGCGGCAGGCACGCCAGTGCCTTGGCGAAGCGTGCATTCGCGTGGTGCCTGAGGAAGCCGATGCGGGACAGCAGCAGACTCAACGAGGGACTCCGGGAGACCGGTGGACCGGGCAGTCGTTCGGCATGCGCAGCATGTCAGCCAGCCTGTGTCTGCGCGTCCATGAACTGGTACTTCCTGCAGGTATCGCTCTGCGTGTCGAGCGGCATATAGGTCTTGGACCGGACATTCTGGCGCGCCAGGGACTTGTTCACGACGGCGTAGTGGTTGATTTTCTGGACGCCGAGTTTCTTGATCGATGTGTTCTCGCCATGCAGTACCCGGTTGTAGGCAATCTTGTTGACATGCTTGAACGGGCCGACTTCACTCAGCTTGAGATACATGTCGTAGTCGACCGCATTGGTGATGCTTTCGTCGAAACCCTCCGTCAATTGCCACGCGCGCATGGTGAACATGCGGAAATGGTGGGCAATCATGGCGGTCGTGAGTTTTTCTCGCGAGAATTCCGGCCAGTTGTAGCCGTTGTTGATCAGCTCGCCGTCGGGTCTGACATTGCGGTTCGTGGTGTAGACACAGGCCAGCGACTTGTCGGAGAGAAACTGTTCGAGGCAAATGGCGATCGCATCTGGCTCCAGGTAATCATCCGAATCCAGCTGGCCGATGTAGTAGCCGCGCGCCATCCTGACCGCACCATTGGAGGCCGAACCGATGCCGCCGTTCTCCTTGCTCGCGATGCGGACGCGGGGGTGCTGCCCATAGTGCTGCTGCAGCACCGCGCGCGTGTTGTCGGTGGATCCGTCATCGCAGATGCAGACTTCCAGATCCACGACGGTCTGGTTGAGTGCGCTGTCGACACACCGGACGATGTGCTGCGCGCAGTTGTAGGCCGGGATGTAGACCGATACCAGCGGAACGGTGTGGATGCGCGCCGATTCGATGGGGGCCGGCTTGCGGTAGAAGTAGGGCACCTTCTCCCGGACGATGTTGATCGTGACCTTCTTGCCTTCGGCACGATCGGTTTCGTTTTCCTTGCCGGGCGGCTCCTGGTGAAAGGCCATGGCGCCGTCCAGCGACTTGAAGAAGCACCCCTGGCGGTACAGGCGATAGCCGAACTCGTTGTCCTCACCACCCCAGTGGGTGAATTCCTCGTCGAACCAGCCGGCCCGGTCCAGCCACTTCCGGGCGAACGCGACATTGCCGCCGCTGAAATAGCGGAACGGCGTGTCGCACAGGCGCAGGTTGTCGCTCTGCCGAAAGTGATCGACGCGCCAGTCGACCGTGACGGCGTTGTCGGTCTTGCCCGCGACCGTGTTGTTGGACATCACCTCGGGCAGGCTTTCGAGCAGAGCCGGATTGGCCAGAAAGGCGCTGACTTCGTGGACGCTGGTATCGACGTACTTGCGCGGGCCGATCAGGGCCACGTCATCGTCGTCGACCAATTGGTCCATGCAGGCTTGCACCCACCCGGGATTGGGTGCCATGTCGCAGTCGAGGATGGAGACGAAGGGGAAGCGCCCGGTTCTCAGTCCGAGATTGCGGACTGCGCAGAGCTGGTAGCCGTAGTCCTTCTGGCGGACGTACTTGATGTCCAGCGTTGCTTCGAACTGCCGCACCACCTCGACGATGTTTTCCTGGCTGCCGTCGTCGGCGACGATCACTTCGAAGGGGTAGGTGCTCTTCTGGTTCACGAGGCAAGCTAGCGTGACACCGAGAATGCGGCTGCGGTTGAAGGTGGGGATGACGATGCTCAGGCCGTCCTGTTCCGTCCGTGCGGGTGATGCAGTGCGGGAATCCTTCCGCCGTCGGTTCCAGACGTAGTCATTGGTGCTGTCCGGCAGCGGGGCGAGTTGAAGCCCCTCAGGCCAGTCGGCGGGCACCGGTTTGACGGACTTGGTCTCCACGCTCTCCGACCTGCGGCTGGTTGCTTGCTTGAAGCGTGCCAGCAAGGTCTTGCGTTCCTGTTCGCCGAGCGTGGTTTGTCCGGCGTTGGCGATCATGAGCCGGGTCGCAGCGTCGAGTGCGGCTGGAGTGGATGCAGCCTGAACGGTGGGAGCGTGCACAGCCTTGGCTGCCGCGGGAGGCGTCCAACCCTCCCTGGCGAGCGCCTTGCGACACATCTGGATGTTCACCTCGACGATTTCCGCCCCGTAACGCTCTCCGGCCTTGCGGAACAGCGTCAGGGCTTCTTCGAAGTTCCTGTTCCGGTAGTGGTTGATGGCGTGGTGGAGAACTGCGGACTCGCTCATGATCAGCTTTCGGTGGTCACCGGGGTGAATTGGCGTGGAGTTGGGGACCTGCAGCTGCAGATGATCCGGATGGATGCTCAGGTCGGTGCAGGCGTGAGAGGCTGGGACTGGGTCGATTTCAGCCGATGGATTTCTTCCTGCAATGCCTGAACCCGAAGGGTGAGTTTCGAGGGGTTGGCGCGCGCGAAGCGCTCGCTCATGTAGGCCATATTGCAGCGCCGCAGCAGCGGAGAGTCCTCCGTCCATTCGTTCATCTGCTCGTAGATGCGAAAGGCGCGGTAGCCCTTGTCCTGGAGGAACCGGTCGATGCTGGCGAAATAGGTTTGCTGCGTGCCCAGGCTGTTGAAGCCGACTTCGATGTAAAGCATGTCGATGCGCTGGGATTCGAGCAGTTGTGTGGCGCCGACCAGCACGTCCAGCTCCTTGCCTTCGACATCGATTTTCAGCAGATTGATCTTCTGGTCGGTGAACAGGCGCGCCTGCTCGTCCAGCGAGACGCTGCGGGCGGTGAAGGTATTGCTGACCTGTGGCGATCCAGGCTCCGGCTCGACGACCCGGGTCATCGACTGCGCGGCATTGAAATGCAGCGTTTCCGGTCTGGCGCCGACCGCGAGGTGGTACGCGTGCAGGGTCGGGAGTCGGCAGGATTCCAGCTTCGAGGTGAGCGTCTGGTAGCTGGAAGGGTTGGGTTCGTAGAGGTGGGCCTCCCGAATCCGGAGCAGCTTGGACCCCGTCAGCTTCAGGAACACATCGCCCACATAGGCCCCGACGTCTACATAGGTGATCGACCGTTCGGTGAAGAAAGGCGAAATGTCCCGGATCAGATCGTCGATGTCGGCATCGCCTCTGGAGCGGCCTGCGGCTTGCTGGGCTTGGGCGCGCACGTCCGTGAGCAGCTTTTCCGCGGCAGCACGGGCTTGGCTCTGTTTCTCGAACTGGGTGGTCAGCTCCTGCTGGCGCTGTACCGCCGATGTCTGCTGCTGTTCGGCCTTTTTGCGCGCCTGTTCGAGACGGGCGATCTCGTCGGTGTGTGCCCGGACGGTGGCTGCGGTCTCGGTCGCTGCTTGCGTAGCGGTCTGACGCAGGTCGGCGATGGTCTGGAGGTGGTCAGCGGCCAGCTGGTCAGCCGCAGCCTTTTCCTTGGCGAGGCGGGCGATCTCGTCGGTGTGCGCCCGGACGATGGATGCGGTCTCGGTCGCTGCTTGCTTGGCGGTCTGGCGCAACTCGGCGACGGTCTGGAGGTGGTCAGCGGCCAGTTGGTCAGCCGCAGCCTTTTCCTTGTTGAGGCGGGCGATCTCGTCGGCATGCGCCCGTGTGACGGTGGCGGTTTCGGCGGCCACTTGCGCAGCGGTCTGACGCAACTCGGCGATGGTGCGGAAGCGGTCGGCGGCGAGCGTTTCCGCCAGGTCCTTTGCCTTGCCCAGGCGGGCAATCTCCTCGGCGCTGGCTTGGTCGCGGGCAGCGGCGTCGGTCGCAGCCTGGGTGGTGGCCAGCAGCAGCTGGTCGAGCAGATCCTGGCGCTCGCGTACCTGTGCGTTTGTGGCTTCCAGCGTCTGAGTGACCTGAACGAGCTGCGTCGCTTGCTGGGAGAGCCGCTGGCTGGACGCCGCCTCGGACTGCTGCACCACGTCTTTCAGCCGGGCGATCTGGGTCCGGGCAGCTTCTGCGTCGCAACTGCTGGCAGTGCGGGCCGCCTCCAGCGTTTCCGCCAATTGCTGGTTGCGCTGTGTCGCTGCAGACAGCTGGCTGGCCAGTGCGCGAAGGCTCGCCTGCGTGTCCCGGACGAACAGGGTGTGACCGATGGCAGGGTGGCGCCCGGTCTCCGTGCCTAGCGGCAGGAAGCCGCGTTCCTCCAGCCACGCCTGAAGTGGAAGTTGCCCTGCGGGACCTTCGGCCAGCGCGTCGGTACCGACCAGGGCGCGCGCAGCAATGACGTCGATGCCTGGCAGGTGGTCCGTTGCGCCCTGAAGCAGCGACAGCGCGGGCAGGCAGTCCACCATCAACCAGTTCGGCGCGCGGTCGCTGTCCCGCATCAGCGCATCCAGTGTGGTCGCACGGTGGGTGCGGGTGAGCCGCGTGGTGAGACGGGGCCAGATCGGCTGCAGGGATTCAGGCTCGACCAACCCGCTTTCCATGGCCAGACTGGCATGGTGGTAGCTGACGTTGGTGGCCTCCGCAGCAACGACCTGCTGCACCAGTTGCCAGTCGCGCTGGTCGGTCACCCGGACTTGCAGATGCCGGAACTGGCGCTCGTCGGCCTCGACGAGAGTGACGTTGCTGGCGTCCCATTGCATCAGGCGATTCACCCAGGCGCTGGAGCCATCGCCAGCGCCGATCAGCATGACCCCGCGGGGCGGATGGAGCTTGTGCAGGAGGTCCAGCCAGAGGGACATTCGAGGATTGCTAGGCATGGCGTGTGCTGGGGGAAAGGTCAGGGCGTCGTGAGAGGGCGGAGTGCTTCAGTGCTGTCGTTGCAGCCGGAAGGCCTTGACCTCGCGTTGCAGGGCGAAGGGCAGGCTGAACCAGCCCACTGGCGTGGCCGCGTGCCGAACCAGGGTCTGGCCCAGGCGGTAGGACAGGTGGTTCTTGACGCGGTCGGCCTCCTGCGCATCGCGGTACTTGTGCAGCGGCGGCAGCTTGACCGTCGCGCTGGCGCGCTGTTCGCGGCGGTACTGGCGAGTCACCCGGGCCAGGGCGAAGGGCATGCACAACCAGCCGGTCAGGCTGCGCGAGTGCTGGACCATGGTGGAGCCCAGGCGGTAGGACAGGTGGGACTTGACCCGCTCTGCCGCCCCGACGGGTGCGGGCGGAATCGCCGCGGCGGCACGGGCCTGGGCCTGGCGGACTTGCTGCAGTTCGAGGAAGTGGCGCTCCAGCTCCACCTGGACCTGGTGGAGCTGGGTGAGCAGCTGGGCATTTTCCTGTGCCAGCTCGACGTTGGTGGTGCTCGTCTCCTGCAGCCTTGCGAGATGCTGGTCCGCCTGGGCCTGGATTTCCGCTTGCATCTGCGACCGGAGTTGTTCGCCGTGGCGGACGAGCCCGGCGATCCGTTCCTCGGACGCCTTGAGGGTGGTTTCCAGGTGAACGCGCTGCGCTTCCTGCTGGCCATGCGCTGCCTGCAATTGCCCGATTCGAATGGCGGACGCCTGCAGCTCCGCATCCCGGCCCGCGACCAGCTGCCGCTGCTGGTCGAGCTGCCGTTCCAGCAGGGCGACCTGCTCCTGGCGGTCCGTCGCCAGTTTTTCCATCTGCCGGAGGCCGGCGGTCAGGGACTGCACTTCGGCGGTGAGCTGCTGGCGTTGCAGGAAGTGGGTTTCGAGTTCCAGCTGGATCTGGTGGATCTGGCCGAGCAATTGCTCCTGGCCCTGCTGGCTGGCCTGTTCCAGTTGCGCCTGCGTGGCCTGCAGTTGCTCGATCCGGGTGTTCGCCGATTGCAGGGCTGTTTCCCGGTCTGAAACGAGCAGCTGGTGCTGCGCCAACTGGAGGTTCAGCTGGACAACCTGCGCCCGGTGTTCGGCGGCGACCTGCTCGATGTGCTGCAACTCGTCGGTCAGGGCTTGCACCTCGGTCGTGAGCTGCTGGCGCTGCTGGCCTTGCGTCTCGAACGCTGCGTGCAACTGCTGGAGTTGCGCCGTCAGCCGCTCCCGCTCCTGCTGGCTGGAATGCGCGCGGGCTTCGAGGACCCGGGCCTGCTGCTGGTGCTGCTGGATGACGGTGTCGCGGTGCGTCAGACACAGGCCCAGTGCGTCGATCCGCGTCCGCTGCTCGGCGATCCGCTGGCGCAGCTCCAGCTGGTCGTGGTTGAGTGTGGCCAGATCCAGCCAGGCCGCCATCGGTGCACTGTTGTCTCCAGGATCGGTCTCGACCGCAGGCAGATCGGCGCAGGCCTGCAGGGCTTCATACAGGTGTTGGCACTCCGGATGCTGGCGCATCAGCGCTTCGCTCAGGAATGCCACTGCCCCGGACGCTTCCTTTCGGGCGGGGCATTCGGTCAGGGCCGAGGCGGGCCTCGGTTCCCAGCCTCCGCGCAGTCGGCTTTGAATAGTCTGGAAGTAGCCGTCCGCCGACACGCGCGCCTGGCGGCCCTGCACGAGTACGCAGCGCCCCGGGTTGTGCAGGAAGAACCGCAGCAAGGTGGCATTGCAGGCGAGCCAGTTGCGCAGCAGGCGCGCCAGACTGTCGGGGGTGAGTTGTGCCGCTTCCTGGGCTGTCATGCTGGCCAGCACGCTGTCGGGTGCCTCGTAGACCAGTGTGAACAGCATGTCCGGGTCGATCTCGCGCCAGTAGTCGAGCAGCACGACCGACTGCGGATCGGACCAGCCCCAGACCGGCTGGTCGATGTTGGCGAGCAGGAGGTCCAGTGCCAGACCTTGCCAGACCGGGCCGATCTCGAGCTGGCGGAGTGCGCCGTCCGCGTCGGGTGCTTCCAGCAGCGCGCGGGTGTTGGCCCGGCACAGTGCCGAGCTGATCTCGTCCGGCCGGAGCCCCTCGCGCCGCGAAGGGCGTGCCGGCGCCATGCCGGCTGCTGCCAGCATGCGTTCGATGGTGTCGTGTCCCGAATGGGGATGGCCGACGATCAGGATCTTGTCCATAACAGTTGCCTTCATGTTCAAAGTCCGAGGGCGATCTTGGCCACCACCGCAATCTGATAAAGAATCTGCGTGATTCCGCGCGTGACCTCGATGTTCTTGGCTCCCGCCGCGGGCAGCACCATCAGTTCCTCGCCCTGCGAGGGAATGGCGTCCAGGCGGGTCTCGGTCACGGTGCCGTTGAGCGCCATGCGCAGGACGCGGGAGGTGTCCGCGTTCTGCGTGTAGCCGCCGGCCAGGCCGATGTAGCTGGCCACCGTGCGTTGCGGGTCGTGCTGGATCGCCAGCGGGAACAGCACCTCGCCATGGACCGTGACCTGCGACGAGCGCTCGGGCAGGACCAGCGTGTCACCGTCTTCCAGCAAGGTCTGGCCGGCGCTGTCCAGGCTCGGCAACACCAGTTGCCCTTTCGGCTCGATCGTCCTGACGCGCGAGGTGAACTTCATCACCAGCTCGGCTTCGCGGGTGCGCAGGGCCGCTTCCTCGCTGGTGGCGGAGCGTGCGGTGAGCACCTGGGTCTCGAGCTTGTCCAGCGACAGGGTGATCATTTCCTTCTGCCGGGTCGCGATGGATTTCCGGAAGACCTGCAGCGCCTCCAGTTGCGCCTGCGGCGCCGGCCGCAGCAGCGCCATCGCGTCGGACAGCTTCGCGCCATAGGGCAGCACCACCGAGCGTTCGCCGCGGTGTGCCCCCTCGATGCGGACCAGGATCGTGCCGGGAACCTTGTCCGACATGAGCGTCACCTCGTCGCCGTTGCCGATCCGGACGGTGGCCGCGTCGGCGATGGGGTAGTGCTCGCTGCGACGTTCCGGGCCGACCTGGCGCACGATGGAAATGTGGGTGGCGGTAGCCTTGGGTTGGGCCATGGCCAGGATCTGGCTCGCCGGAATGCCCGTGCCCCGGAATTCGAAGGTGCCTGCGTTCGCGACGTCACCGGCGACCCGCACGCTGGCCTGACGTGGCGCCACGAAGATGGTGTCGCCATCGTGGAGCTGCAGCATCTCCATGCGACCTTCGAGCAGGAAGCGGTAGAGGTCGATGCTGGCGTGCGGCCGGCCGTTGCGCAGCACGTCGACGGCGAGGTAGCTGCCGCGATCGGTGTCGATGCCACCCGCCAGATCGAGGTAGTGGAGTACCGAGTCCGAGGACAGGCCGTTGTACAGCCCGGGCTGCCGCACGAAGCCGGTCACGTACACCTTCACTGGCTGCGCGGCCTCCAGCGTCGCGTAGCTGTAGACGCTGGCGCGGTAGACCCGCTTGACGCTGTTCTGGATGAGCGCGCCCAACTCGCCATTGCGAACACCCTGGACCCGCACTGGGCCCAGGCTCGGCAGAAAGATGTTGCCCTGGGCGTCCACCGCCTGTGTGCTCTCCAGCGTGAACGTTCCCCACAGGCGAACGCTGACCCGGTCTCCCGGTGCGATCTGGTAATCCGGGTTGAAGCCGGAAAAGGACTGACCTGCAAAACGTCCGTTGAACATCTGGGCGCCGAACACGGGCGCGGTCGGTGCGGGCTCCGCCGCGAACACGACGGTCCCGATCCACAGGCCTGCGCAGACCACGGCGGCTGTCGACAGACGGTGCCCGGCCCTGTGGCCCATGCGGTCGAGGAGGGAGGATTTTGCTGCGGTGTGGTTCATGGTCAGTCGCGGTGTTCCTGGATCGTGGCCCGTGCCAGCAGCACGGTGGCGTAGACCATCAGGCAGGCCAGCAGCAGCGTGGCGATGTCATAGAGGCGGCGCGGAAACTCGGCCATCTCGGGCAGGGTGGGCGGCTCGATGACCACCAGGCTCTTGAGCTTGCGGCTGGACTCGATCCGGGTCGCCTCGACCGACACCAGTGCGCTCTTGTAGGCGCCGTCCGCGAGCGAGACCCTGGTTTTCAGCCCGTGGAACTCGACGGCCAGCTTGCCGAGCGTGCCGTTTGCGTTCGGCTTCGAGGACGTGGCACTGCTGGTTTCATGACCGATCTGCTGCCTGACTGCGGCCAGTTCGGCCTTCAGCGTGAGGATGTCGGGCGCATCGTCGTTCAGGAAGGCTTGCTTGGCGTTCAGGTCCGCTTCCAGCCGGGTCAGGCGGCTGCGCAGTTCGATGGCGCGGGCGCCAGTGGCCTGTGCGTCCGCCAATGGATCGAGCATCTGGTGGCGTGCCTGGAACTCGATCATCGACTGCTGTCCGAGCGCGAGCTGTTCGGCGGCGCGGGACAGCTCTGTTTTGGCGAACGCGAGCTGCTCGTTGGCGATGCGCTGCGAAATGTCGTTGATGAAGGCTTCGGACTCTGCGAGCAGGGCCTGATTCACCAGCTGGGCGAAGTTCGGATCAAAGCCCTGGACCCGCAGCGTCAGCAGCCCGCTGACTTCGTCCAGGGACACCTCGACCCGCTGGCGCCAGTAGTCCAGCATGTCTTCCTGGCTCGTGCCGGTCTCCAGGCGCATCAGCACGTCGGAGCGGGCGGCCTCGAAGTGCGCCCTGAGCTGCAGCCGGGCATCGAGCTTGCGCATCAGGCCAAGCGAGTGCAGGTATTCGCGCAGGTAGCGGGTGTCCTCCACCGAGGCGCCCGCTGTGCCGGACAGCAGCATCGACAGTCCGCCGAGCGAGGGCGCGTCGTGGCCAGCGCGGCGCACGCTGAGCACCGCCGTGCTGACATAGCGATCGCGCGACATCAGCGTGAAGTAGAGGGCGGCGAGGAGCATCGGCACGCCGATGATCAGCAGGGCCAGACGGTGGCGAATGAGATGACGCTTCATGCGGGGCAGACCTCTGGCTGGCGTGCGGAGGCTGGCGGCTCGGACGCCAGTTGCCGGTAGGCGGCGATGCCCTCTTGAACGTCTTCGTAGAGCACCGGCGACTGGCCCGGACGCAGCAGAACCACGGTGTTGCACAGCCGGGCGATCTCGCCCATGTTGTGGCTGGTGTAGATGACCTGGGCGCGCTCCAGGCGCTCGCGCAGCATGTCCTGGCTCTTCTTGCGGAAGGCTGCGTCCCCGACCGCCGTGATCTCGTCGATGAGGTACAGGTCGAAGTCGAAGGCCATCGCCACGCCGAAAGTCAGGCGCGAGCGCATGCCCGACGAGTAGCTTTTCACCGGCAGGTCGAAGGCGTCACCGATTTCGGCGAACGCCTGCACGAACGCCACCTTTTCGCGCATTTCCTCGGCCGACGCCGCGTGGATGCGGCAGACGAAGCGCACATTGTCCCGCCCGGTCAGCGAGCCCTGGAAGCCACCGGCCAGCCCGATCGGCCAGGACACCCGCCGATCCGTGACGATCCGGCCACTGTCCAGGTGCTCCAGCCCGCCCAGCAGCCTCATCAGCGTGGACTTGCCGGCGCCGTTCGGGCCGATCAGACCGGCGTTGCATCCCGCGGGGATCGACAGATTGAACTGGCGAAAGATGTAGCGCCGGCCGAGGCGGCTCGGGTAGCTCTTGGTGATGTCGACGAGGTCCAGCATGTCCGTTCAGCCCGTCTGCAGCCGGTGACTCCGGCCTCGGTACAGGCCCAGTGCCAGCAGCACGGTGCCCAGCGCCCACGCAAGGGGCAGGGTCCAGCCGACGTGCGGGCTGGCCTGGTAGGCAGCACCCAGCCAGGCACCGCGCAACAGCTCGAGCAGGTGGGTGATGGGGTTGTAGAGACAGAGTCCTTGCAGACCCTGTGGCAGGTTGGCCAGCGGCACCAGCGCGCCGGAGGTGATGTAGATCGGGAGAAAGGCCATCGAGACCAGACCGCGCAAGCGGTTGAGCGGTGGTGCGGTACCGACCGCCATGAACAGCCCCAGGGCGCCGCCAATCAAGGTCATCAACGCCAGTGCGGCGAACAGCTCCAGCGGACGGTGGGGCACGACCGGGTGGCCGGCCCATCCCAGTGCGGCGATGCAGGCGCCTGCGACCATGGCGAACACCAGCACTTCGACCACACTCCGCGCGAGCACGGCGTCAATGGGTTGCACCTGGCGGTAGGCAAACAGCCCGTGGTTCGATTCGATCGCCTCCATCAGGCGAAGCACCAGCGACTTGAACAGCAGATACGGCATCTGACCGCTGACCAGAAACAGCAGCGTGTCCACACCGCCGATGGTCTGGGCGCGCATCGCGCTGTAGACGGCGAGCATGGCCAGCATGTTGAGCAGCGGCTCGCCGATCACCCACACCGCGCCACCCCAGCGGCCATCCAGCCGGGTCTTCAGCTCACGCAGCGAGAGCGCGAACACGACGCTGCACATCACGGCCCAACTGCTGCGTCTGGGGGCAGCAGCGGGCAGTCGGGGCGCTGGTTCGACGAGGGTCTGGGTGGGCATGGCGCCATGCTAGAGGCCCCCCGGCAAAACTTAAGTGCGAAAAAGACACCGTTCCCCGCCCGTTTCGCTGGCCGGCCAGCGACGGAATCGCGCGCCGGCAGATCCCGCATCTGCGGTCCAGATACCTGCGTTCCGGGTCTGGCAACGGGTGTGGTCGCTACTTACGCTCCGGACTTCGTGAACAAACACCGAAAGTCTGGACCGACATGGCGCGCAGCACTTCAGATTGGATCCGACGGCTGTGGCTCGGAGGTGCTTGCACCCTGGTCGGCTGGGCGGCGGTGTCCAGCCCGGTCATGGCACAGACCCAGTGGCTGCTGCACACCGCCGGTGTCTCCCACCATTTCGAGCAGACCCGCGCAGCCGGCCGCCAGTGGAACGAGCAGCACCCCGGACTGGGGCTGGAACGCCGGGAGGGCAACCTGGCCGACTGGAACTGGCGACAGTCGGCCGGCGTGATGCAGGACTCGCGCAGCGTCTGGGGCGGCTATGCGGGTGCCGCGCTGATGAAGGAATGGCGGGCGCCGGGGGCGGCCAGTGTCGGGCTGGGGCTGGGGGCGTTCGCGTTCTACCGATCGGTCAGCTGGAGCGGGCGGCGGGCCCTGGTGCCGGCGCTGCTGCCGACGCTGTCGCTGGGGCTGCTGGACGACCGGCTCGGCGTCAACCTGATGCTGGTGCCCCCCATGGGGGCGGATGGCGACAGCCGGCCCGCGCTGGTCTATCTGCAGATGACGTACCGGATGCAATAGGACGGGCGGCGTCTTCGCACTGCGCTAGGATCTTCGGGTTCTACACCCACCCGGAGTTCTGCCCATGGCTGCTGCCAGCTTGCTTGCCCTGCTCGACGACATCACCACGATGCTGGACGATGTCGCCCTTCTGACCAAGGTCGCAGCCAAGCAGACCGCAGGCGTGCTCGGTGACGATCTGGCGCTCAACGCGCAGCAGGTCAGCGGGGTCTCGGCGGAGCGTGAACTGCCGGTGGTGTGGGCGGTCGCCAAGGGCTCGCTGCTCAACAAGGCGATCCTGGTGCCGGTGGCGCTGCTCATCAGCGTGTTCGCCCCCTGGCTGATCACGCCGCTGCTGATGGTGGGCGGCACCTACCTGTGTTTCGAAGGCTTCGAGAAGCTGGCCCACCGCTTCCTGCACAGCCCCGCCGAGGACGAGGCCCACCATGCCGAGCTGACCCAGGCGCTGGTCGATCCGCAGACCGATCTGGTCGCCTTCGAGCGCGACAAGATCAAGGGCGCGGTCCGCACCGACTTCATCCTCTCGGGCGAGATCATCGCCATCGCGCTGGGCACTGTGGCCGGCACGGACTTCATGACGCAGGTCGCCGTGCTGGCGGGCGTGGCGTTGCTGATGACGGTGGGTGTGTACGGCTTCGTCGCCGGCATCGTCAAGATGGACGACCTCGGGCTCTACCTGGTACGCACCCGGCGCGGCCTGATGGCAGCGGTCGGCGAGGGTCTGCTCAAGGCGGCGCCGGTGCTGATGCGGGTCCTGACCGTGGCGGGGACGGCCGCGATGTTCCTGGTCGGTGGGGGCATCCTGACCCACGGTCTGCCGGCCGCCCACCACCTGCTCGAGGACTGGACCCTGCGCGCCGCCACGCTGGGCAGCGTCGGGCAGGCCGTGCTGCCGATGCTGGTGAATGGCGTCGCCGGTGTGCTCGTCGGTGCGCTGGCGCTGGGACTCTGGACGCTGGGGCGCCGGGTGTCAGGCCGGTGAGCGGGTCGGAACCCGGCTTTCGAACCAGACCTTGAGCGTCTGGGGCGTGGCGACGAACAGGCCGTGGTGGCGCGAGAGGTCCGCGGCCTGCTGTTCGGACAGGTCGCTGACGCAGAGCAGGTAGTTTTCCGGCGCGACGCCGAGACGGTCGCGCACGTGCACTAGGCGGTCCAGATAGGGAATGACCTCGCCGGTGCGGCACTGCACGCACAGCGGCATGTCCTGACCGATCAGGAACATCAGGTCCAGCCCGTGTCCCTCGTCCTTGGGCCAGGACAGGCTCACGTCGCGGGCGACCGAGAACTCCACGCCGGCACTGACCAGATGGCGCAGACCGAGCATGAAGCTGAACCAGCTCAGCCAGCCGCCATCGAAGAAGCGGCGCACCGCCTCGGCCTTCTGCAGCGACAGGCGCACCACCTGGTCGCCTTCCTGGCGGTGGTACTTCGACAGGAAACCGCTCTCGCCCAGGGTCTGGCAGAAGTCGTTCAGCGTCGTCACCTCGTCGGGGGTGCGCTTGCTCAGGTCGATGTTGATGAAGCTGTAGTCCTGCTTCTGCGCCAGGCGAATGCGTTCGACGATCTCGTGCAGGCGCTGGTACTGCGCGCCGATGTTGGCCGACACTTCGTCGAAGTGGCCCGAGGTCTCGAGCGAGCGGGGGTCCAGATCGGCCGTCACGCCCGCATGGCGGAACCAGTCCAGCACCGGCGCGACCTGCACGCGGCTGCAGAAATGGTCGGTGTTGCGGGTGTCGAAATCGGTGGGCAGGGAGTGGGCGTTCAGTGCTGGCTCGGCCGGGGCCACGGTTTCGCCGACATGCAGGCGCAGGCGTTCGATTTCGGCACGGGCTTCGTTCAGTTCGCGGCGTGTGGCGAAGTAGCGGTCCAGCATCGTCCGCATGAACGGGATGGTGGGGTAGGCCTGGTTGTCGGTGCCGCAGGCCGGGCAGGCCGAGGTCGTGCCGATCTGGTCATCGGCGGGCTCGGACAGGTGCCCGCATCGGTTGCATCGGTATAGGGCCATGGGATTCGTTAGCTGGGCTCGCCGGATTATGCGCTGCAGGTCACCCGCCGGGATCGGGGACACTGCGGGGCATGAACACCCCACGATTGTTGCTGGCCCCCATGGAGGGGCTGCTGGATTGCACCTTGCGAGATCTGCTCACCCGGGCCGGTGGCATCGAGCGCTGCGTCGGCGAATTCATCCGCGTCACCGACACGCTGCTGCCGGACCGTGTATTTCACCGCATCCTGCCCGAATTGCGCCGCGGCGGCCACACACCTGCGGGGGTGCCGGTGCGTGCGCAGCTGCTGGGATCCGATCCGGTGTGTCTCGCTGACAACGCCGCGCGGCTGGCTGCACTCGGTCCGGCCGGCATCGACCTGAACTTCGGCTGCCCGGCCAAGACCGTCAACCGCCACCGCGGTGGCGCGGCGCTGCTGGACGAACCGGAGCTGATGGGCCGCATCGTGGCGGCGGTGCGCGCCGCCGTGCCGCCGGAGATGCCGGTGTCGGCCAAGATGCGGCTCGGCGTGACGGACGACAGCCGCGCCGGGGACTGCGCCCGGGCGGTGGCCGAGGCGGGCGCGTCAGAGCTGGTGATCCACGCCCGCACGCGCGACCAGGGCTACCGACCACCCGCTTATTGGGCGCGCATCGCCGAGGTCCGCGCTGAGGTGCCGGGCTTGCCGATCGTGGCCAATGGCGAAATCTGGACTGCGGACGACGCGCGGCGCTGCCAGGCCGAGTCCGGCTGCGACACCCTGATGCTGGGCCGCGGCCTGGTGGCCGATCCGGGGCTGGCGCTGGCCATCGTCGGCCTGGGGCCGCAGGTGATGGACTGGCCGACCGTGCTGCGTCTGCTTGCAGATTTCTGGGCGCAGGTGGGCGCGCAGTTCGAACCCCGCTACCGGGCCGGGCGCCTCAAGCAGTGGCTGCAGCTGTTGCGGCGGCGCCATCCGGAGGCCGCGTTGGCCCACGACCGGCTCAGGACGGTCAACGATCCCCAGGCGCTGGCGCTGGGGCTGTTCGGCGCGACTGGTGGCTGGCCGCTGTCACCGGCCGATGCCGACGGCGTGGATCAGGACGTCGCGTGGTCTTCCTCGAACCGCGACGGCGTGGCGGAACGGTCGGTCTGCCTGGGGGCGTAAGCCGCCTCGTAGCCCAGGTCCATCCGGGCGCTGTCGATGCCGTTCGATCCGGCGCGCGCGCCCTTGTCGGTGTCGAGCCAGCGCGTCAGGCGCCGCAGGAGCGGCATCGGTGGAGTGCCGGGGGTCTGGTGATCTGACATGGTTCATCCTTCCTCAGTGAGCGAGTTGGCCTGAAAGCTGCTGTTTCAGATTTCCTGTCTGACTTGATCTTGTTGTGCGAGTTTATTTTCCTCTCAGAGTTCCCGCATGCAAACAGAAATGTCCTTAAATTGGGCGATTGATTTCAGGTGGGATTCGGGGATAGTTCGTCGACATTCCCATGTAAATCTTGTTTTTTGATTTAGTTGGGAAACTTGTTTCCAAATATCTGATATGGAAAATCACGTTTCTTTGTGAAATTTGGTAACAGATGGGACCAAATCGGCCCGCTCCGGGAAATGATGGCTCCATCAGAGCAGGGGATCGCGCATGTGGAATCGAATCAAGTCGGGAACGTCAGCAGGATGGGTCGTGGTCGTGTCCTGCGCCTGGCTGGTGCCGCTGGGGATGGCCGGGGACCGGATGCTCGCCTATCTGAACGACGATCTGGCCCGGCTCCAGTTCAAGGCGGCGACCACGGCGGTGCCCAGCCTGCTCGACATCAACGAGTCGCCCAACATCACCGCGGCTCGGATTTTCCTGATGGGGGCGGCCTTGCTGCTCGCGATGGCCATTGCGTACTGGGCCCTCCGGCTGCACCGGAACTTCAGGGCTGAAAGTGATCGCGTCGACGGTTTGCGCAGTCGCATGAAGGATCGCGAGGATGCGCTGGCGCAGCAGTTCCATTATCTGGAAGCCCAGGTGATGCGCGCACGCGACGCTTTGTCGGCCCACTACGACCGGCTGGCCAGCCATGCCTCACCAGAATCGGTCTTGTCGGCGTTCGATGGGCGTTTCGATCGGCTGGAAACCCTGCTCTCGCGGCATCTCGGCGAGATGGACCGCCGCCTGGTTGCCGTGGAAGGCGAGTTGCGCACCAGCGGCGAGCAACTCTCGCACCAGTTCGTCGATCTGCGGGACCGGGTGGTGCAGGTGCAGTCGGTGAACAGCTCCAACTTCGGCGATCTGGCGTCCGCCCCGATGCCCTTGAGCGGCATGGTCGGACCCGGCGCCCGCCTGCAGGACCTGGTGCTCAACCTGTCGCATCTGCAGGAGGATCTGCGCCTGGAGCGCCGGCAGCTGCGCAAGAAGCTGGCCGGGCTGCCGGACGCGGGCCGCGCGGCCGCGCCGTGAACGCGCGGTCGTGGACGGCGACCTGCGTTACTTCCAGCCGTCTTTCAGTCCCGTGATCTTGTTGAACACGGGACGACCGGGGGCGTGGTCGAGCCGGTCGGCCACGAAGTAGCCGAAGCGCTCGAACTGGAACTTCGCGTCCGGCGTCGCCTGGGCCAGCGAGGGCTCGACATAGGCGGTGATCGTGCGGATGCTGGCCGGGTTCAGGCTGGCCTTGAAGTCCTTGCCACCCGCGTCGGGCTGCGGATCGGTGAACAGGCGGTCGTAGAGGCGCACTTCCGCCGCCACGCCGTCCGCCACGCTGACCCAGGTGATGGCGGCCTTGACCTTGACCGCGTCCGCACCCGGCGTGCCGCTCTTGGTGTCGGGCACCACCGTCGCCAGCACGGCGGTGACGCGGCCGTCGGCATCCTTCTCGCAGCCGGTGCATTCGACGACGTAGCCGCCCTTGAGCCGGACCTTGTTACCGGGGAACAGGCGCTTGTAGCCCTTGGGCGGCACTTCCTCGAAGTCCTCGCGCTCGATCCAGACGTCGCGGCCCATCACGAACTGGCGGGCCGCCGGTGCCGGCTGGCCTTCCGGCGGGTGCGGCAGCGCGGGCAGCGTGCATGGCTCCAGATGGCCCGCGCCCATGACCTCGTCCCAGTTCGTCAGCACGAGCTTGACCGGGTCGAGCACGGCCATGCCGCGGTGGGCCTTGGTCTCCAGAACATCGCGCAGCGCGATGTCCAGCGTCGAATAGTCGATCCAGCTGTCGGCCTTGGTCACACCGATGCGCTCGGCGAAGAGCTGGATCGCCTCGGGCGTGTAGCCGCGCCGGCGCAGGCCGACGATGGTGGGCATGCGCGGGTCGTCCCAGCCGCTGACATGGCCTTCGTTGACCAGCTGCGCCAGCTTGCGCTTGCTGGTGATGACGTAGGTGAGGTTCAGGCGCGCGAACTCGTACTGGCGCGGCGGCGGCGCCTGCAGCAGGCCGGCCTCGGTCAGGCGCTCCAGCAGCCAGTCGTAGAAGGGGCGCTGGTCCTCGAATTCGAGCGTGCAGATCGAGTGGGTGATCTGCTCCAGCGCGTCCTCGATCGGGTGCGCGAAGGTGTACATCGGGTAGATGCACCAGCGGTCGCCCGTGTTGTGGTGGGTGGCGCGGCGGATGCGGTAGATCGCCGGGTCGCGCAGGTTGATGTTCGGGCTGGCCATGTCGATCCTGGCGCGCAGCACCATCGACCCATCGGCGTGCGCCCCGTCGCGCATCTCGCGGAAGCGGGCGAGGTTCTCGGCGGGCGTGCGGCTGCGGAAGGGGCTGTCCTTGCCGGGGTGCACGAAGTCACCGCGGTTGGCGCGCATCTCTTCGGGCGTCTGCTCGTCGACGTAGGCGTGGCCGTGTTCGATCAGCGCCTCGGCGGCGCGGTACATCAGGTCGAAATAATCGCTCGCGTAATAGAGATGGCGCTCCGTGCGGCCACCGAACGACGAGTCCCAGCCGAAGCCGAGCCACTGCACCGCGTCGAGGATGGAGTCGACGTATTCCTTCTCCTCCTTCTCGGGGTTGGTGTCGTCGAAGCGCATGTGGCAGACGCCGCCGAAGTCGCGCGCCAGCCCGAAGTTCAGGCAGATGCTCTTGGCGTGGCCGACGTGCAGGTAGCCGTTCGGCTCGGGCGGGAAGCGGGTGCGGATCTTCGCGGGGTCGGGCTGGCCGGCGGCATGGTGGGCGGCGTCGCCGGGGGTGCCGGCCCAGCGGCGGCTGGCGTAGGTGCCCTGGTCCAGGTCACGCTCGATGATGGCGCGCAGGAAATTGCTGGTTTTGTGCTCGACGGCGGCGCCGTCGGCAGTGATCTTGTTCGCGTCGCTCATGACAGAGGCGGGGTGGTCTGGTGCGTGAAGGATCGGCCGCCGGGTTGCGGCGGTGAGGTCGAATGATTGTAGCGACGGGGGGCCAGACGCCGATCCGGGACGCCGGATTCGCAAGTCCTGCACCGCGCAGGGTGGCTGCACCAGCAGTTGGGGGATCTGCCGGGCCGCGCACCCCCGCGTCGGGTGGGCGTATTCCAGGCGCCGAATCTCTAACATGGCGTCACACCTTGACATGACCATGATCGGATTGTGGAAAATGGCTCCAGATCTCGAAGCCTTGATTTCCGACCCCGCGGACGACGCGGCGCCGTACCCGCGTCTCGAGGCGTGGGAGCCGTTGCGCGGTGGTGCGCGTCGACGGCACAGCGGGAAGCGCTCTGACATGGTGCGTTGGGCCGCATCGCGTGCCGAGGCGCACGACCGTGGGGTGCAATTTCCTGGCGACGGTCCGCAGGCTCAGGCCATGAGCTTTGAATATCCGGTCATCCAGCCCGAGTTACTGCCCGTTCGCCGCGTGCCGGCGTCCATGCGTGGTCCTGTTTCCGCTGTCGAAACCACAAATCTCGTGGCACAGTCGGCATTTTTGAAGCCCTATCCTGCAAAACAAGTCGTTACCGAGTGCACAATGTCCTCAAGAGTTCTAGCAATGGGGGCCTTGATGCAAAAGTCTGACTTTTTTGGCGCGCGTGGCAATACTGGCGCCACGGCCTTGCCGGGTCTGTCAACGACCGGATTGTCCAGTTCCGCCGCGGGCGTCCGTCCGGGCTATTCCGATTTTCAGAATTCCGTACCGTCGATGCTCACGGCCGAGCGCCTGAACGGCTTTGGCGCCCGCTGGCTGCAATCCCTGCCGGTGACGGTTCGCCCACTCATCACGGCCAAAAGACACCCGCATATCGTGAACAAGTTATCGATTCTCTGGGGTGATGACGACGTGGTGAATGCCTATTTCGATGAACTGCTCATCAGTGCGCGGCCCGGCCGCCGCGGCTTTGCCACCGAGGTGCTCGACGAGCTGGTCGAGTTGCAGCGCGCGGTGCTGGAGCAGCGTCGCTTCTGAGACAGGTCCCACCGGAAGGTCGAGTGAAGGCGCCGATGGCGCCTTTTTCATTTCTGACCTGATCTGACCTGTCCGGGCTGATACCTGACAAATAAGGTCATATTCACCAGTTGTTCAAATGCCCTTGAACAGATGCGCATAGACCCGGCTCACTGGCAGGATCTCGCTGCGCTGGCGCAGTACCACACTGAGCTTGCCCTGTTCATCGCGCACGGCGCGGGAAATGCACCGCGTCTGCACCAGAATGCTGCGGTGGATCTGCCAGAAGCGCCGTTCATCAATTTGATTGATTAATTCGCGCAAGGGCATTCGAATCAGATGTTCGCGGTCAGCGGTCAGGACCCGGACGTACTTGTCGGCCGCTTCGAAATAGACCACCTCGTCGACGGGCACCATCTCCACCGTGTGGCCGGACTGGGCCGGGATGAATTCCAGGTGCGGCTGCGCGGACGCTGCGGGCGCGAGCAGCGTCTGCAACTGTCGGGCGAGGGTCTGCAATTCGTCAGGTCCTGAAGGATGCTGGAGATCGCGCTGCGACAGTTGACGTTGCAAGCGTTGGCAACAGGACTGCAGCCGCGCGCGAACCAGCGGCTTGAGCAGGTAGTCCACCGCCTGCAACTCGAAGGCCTGCACCGCGTGCTGGTCATAGGCGGTGACGAACACCAGCAGCGGGAAGGGCGTACCCGGGTCGTCCGGCCAGTCTTCGGCCAGTGCCCGCGCCACGTCCAGACCGGTCAGCCCCGGCATGCGGATGTCGAGGAAACACACGTCCGGCCGCAGATCCAGCGCCCGGTCCAGTGCCTGCAAACCATTCGCGGCCATGGCGACGACCGACAGCTCAGGCCAGGCTTGCGCGAGTTCGGCGCGCAGGTGGGCGGCCAGCAGGGGCTCGTCTTCGGCGATGAGGGCGGTGCGCAGGGTCATGGGGTCGGGGCCAGGTCGGGCAGGGGAAGGTCGAGGCGGACCAGCGTTCCCGCTGGATCGCTGGCGGACTCGCGCTCTCGGGTCAGCGCCAGGCTGGCATCTGCGCCATAGAGCGTGTGCAGGCGTTCTCGCACCTGGGTCAGGCCGAAGCCGGTGCCGGACGGCGGAGCGTCCGGCGAGGCTGGGGCCAACGGGCCGCTCCCGCTGTCGAAGACGCACAAGTGCAGCCGCGCACCGTGGGGTCCGTCGATGCGGCTGGCGCTGATCCGCAGCACGCCGCCATCGATGGCCGGCTCCAGCCCGTGGCGGATGGCGTTCTCGACCAGCGGCTGCAGCAGCAGCGCAGGCACGGCGACGTCCGACAGCGCCGGCGGCAGCACGAACTCGGTCTGCAGGCGCTCGCCCATGCGCACGGTCATCAGCGCCAGGTAGTCGCGCAGCCGGTCGAACTCGGTGTGCAGCGGATGCAGTGCGGTGCGCGAGCCTTGCAGCGTGCCGCGCAGGAAGGCGATCAGGTGGTCGAGCATGGCCTGGGCCTGCGGTGGGTCGAGCGCGATCAGCACCCGCAGATTGGCCAGCGTGTTGAACAGCATGTGCGGCTCCAGCTGGCTTTCGAGCAGCTTCAGGCGGTTTTCTACCGCCACCCGCAAGGCCGACTCTGCTGCGGCGCGGCTGGCGGCGAGTTCGCCTTGCGACTTGAAGAAGAAGGTCGCCCCGAGCCCGAGCGTCAGCGACACCATCAGCATCGCGGCATTGGGGCGCCAGTCGCCCAGACCGCTGTGGTAGCCGGTGATGGCGTCCCCCAGCGCGTGACCGCCGACATAGGCCAGCGGCACGCCGACCGCGATGCACACCCCCATCCAGCCCCAGCCCGGCCAGCCATTGCGCGCCGCTAGGTTGTCCGGCGCGCGGCGGCTGATGAGCCAGGCCAGCGCGCGCCGCCCGCCGTCCAGCATCAGCTCGCACAGCAGCCCGATGCACAGCGAATACACCAGGTTGTCAACGAAGCGGCCGTGGCTCACCAGCGTCAGGGCCGCCGCGATCATGGCGGCGATGCCGAGCGTGCTCAGCGTGCGGCGCAGCGCGGAGCAGTGCCAGCAGCGGGTCGGGTCCGGGTGGGTTGTCATGGACGAAGTTGTAGCAGGCATTGGCGCAGCCGCTTTCAAAAACTGCGGGTCAGTGCCAGCGCGCCGGTCTGGCGCGAGGGCGTGCGGCGCAGGGACGCGCTCGCCGGCCCACCGAGGACGCGCCACACGGCTTCCGCGCGCCACTGGTCACCTTGCCACCGCAGGCCGGCGCCGAGCACCCGTCCGCCATCGCCCGGTTGCCACAGCGCGTCGGCCGACACCTGCCAGCCCTCGTGCTGCCAGGCGAGCCGGCCGTAGACGTTGCGGCGTGCGCTCGATGGGCTGGCGAGACCGTCCTGCCACACCTCGGCGAGGGCGGTGAGATCCGGGCCGCCGGTCCAGCTCCCGCCGACGAGGCTCTGGTGCTGGCCGAGGGCGGGCAGCCAGCGGGTCGAGGCATGGAGTTCCACCGCGTCCGAGGCGACCCAGGCCAGCGCTGCGCCGAGGTTGCCCCGGGTCGCGGCGCTCCAGTGCGCGTGGCCGTAGACGTCCAGCGCGCCGAACCGGCGGTAGTGCCGCAGCGCCAGGGCGCGGTCGGTGGCGCCGCCCTGCGGGTCGATCCAGACGAGGCTGGTCGCGTCGTCGGCGCCGAAGTGCTCGACCTGCACGACGCTGCGGCCCTGCGGCGTGGCGGGCAGCAGGGGGCGGCGTTCCTCGCGCTGCACCACGTCGTTGGGCCGGAAGCCCTGGCCCACGTCCCAGCCGATGATGCGGCGGCCGGCGCTGAGCTGCCAGGCGTCGCTGCCGGTGCTGGCGTACAGCTCGTTGACGCGGCCGCTGGTCACCGGGTTGGCGTCGCCGTCGTCGCGCAGGACGGTGAGGGCGGCGTCCGCGTGCACCGACAGCGCGCTGCCGGTGCCCAGCGCGATCCGCCGGTCGCCCTTCAGGTCCAGCGTGCTGCGCCAGCGGCTGCGGGGCGCGAAGGCGGGTGCGGGGCCGAGGGGATTGGCCAGCCGCCACTCGCGGGCGGTCTGCCACTCGCCGGTCAGCAGGGGATGGTTGGCCGTGTCGTTCTCGGCGGCCTGTGCCTGGCACGGCACCAACAGGACGCTGGCCAGCACCCAGGCCACGCCCACAAGCCCGTCATGCCCGCGAACGCGGGCACCCACGATCGGGGAGGGCAGTGCAGGGGGTGGGTCCTCGCATTCGCGAGGATGACGGAGCTTGGGATGGTGCATGGCTCACTCACTCCAGCGTCGGGTTGCGGGCCAGCGACATCGGGTTGAACCACGACTCGGGCACGGCGCGCTTGTCCCGGGCGGTGTAGCGCACGCGGGTCTCGCGGTGGTTGCCGAGCTGGTCGCGCAGCACCATCTCGTCGATCTGCGTCGGCCGCTCCACCGAGTCGGGGATGAAGCGGGCCTGCTTGGCGAGCTTGTCGGACTGCAGGTAGAGGTCGGCCTTCAGCGGCTGGTGGCGGTCGCGACCGAGCCACAGCTCGATGCGCTGGTAGCTCACGCCCGGGCGCTGCGCCGCCAGACTCAAGTGCCAGCACGGCGCCGTGTCGCAGCGCTCCTCGCCGACGAGGGTGGCGCGGTAGTCCTCGCTCCAGCGCAGCGTGGCGATGTCACCGGTGGAGGCGTCGCCGAGCAGCTTCTGGCTCGGCGTGATGCGCATCGGGCGCTGCGTGCCGGGCATCAGCAGCCAGAAGTCGTCGCCGACCATCAGCACTTTCTGCCCTTGCTCGGCCGGCGAGCGCATCAGCACGAGCGAGCGCCGGCCGGTGCCGGTGTGGACGGTGTAGAGGCGCTCCTTGTCGGGCGTGCCGTCGGACTTGAAGGTGCTGACGCGGGTCTCGATGACGAGCTGCTCGTCGCTGACGCGGAAGCGGTCGGCGTCGGCGAGCAGGCGGGTGACGTCGGGCTCGGCGGCGTGCGCGGGGAGCAGGGCGGACAGCAGCAGCGCGGCGAACAGCGCGCGGGGCGTGTGGGTCAAGGTCATGGCGCGGTTCCTCGGGTTCGTTTCACGGGCATGCTTCATGGGTATTTCAGACATGGGCCAGCGCCTCGACCACTGGCCGCCGCACCGTCCTGCGCGCCACCAGCGCCGAGGCCAGCATCACCAGCGTGAGCATCCCGAGCAGCGTCGCGGTGCACAGGTCCGGGTGCAGGTCGATCACCAGCGGATAGCCGACCGTGCGGCCCGGCGGCGGCGGCATCTGCACCGGGAACAGCAGCAGCCCGACCGACACCGCCACCGCGATCAGCGCCCCGAGCAGCCCGCCCGCGCCGCCGAGCACCAGCCCTTCCAGCGCCAGGCTGCGCACGAGTTGACCGGGCAGCGTGCCCAGCGCCCGCAGCGTGCCGATCTCGCGGGTGCGCTCGATGACCGCCATCGCCATCGCGTTGGTGACGACGAAGACCACGATCACGCCGATGATCAGCCCGAGCGCGCCGAAGATGCGGTTGTAGAGCGCGCGCACGCTGCGGTAGAACGGCGCTTGCTGCTCCCATGTGCGCACTGCCAGCGTGCCGAGCGCGGGCTGCAGCCGGTCGCGAGCGGGCAGCGTCGCGTCCATCCGGTCCAGGAACACGCCCAGACTCGACACCTTGTCGGTCACCAGCAGCGACTGCGCCGTCGCAACGTCGGTGTAGACCAGCCGCTGGTCGATCTCGGCGATGCCGGTGGTGACGACGCCGGCGACCAGCACGTCGCGGGCGTTCAGCGCACCCGCCGTCGTGCTCACCAGCAGCGTGAGTGCGCTGCCCGCGTCCGCCTTGAGGCTGCGCGCCAGGCCGGCGCCGAGCATCACGGTGTCGCGGTCGCGGCTGGCGAGCACGCGGCCGGACTTCACCGTGAGGAACGGGCCTTTCACCGCGAACTCGGCGTCCGGCGCGATGCCGACCGCGGTCATCACGGTGGACTTGTCGCCGTTGCTGATCAGGCCGCTGAACTCGACCCGCGGCAGCACCTGGCGCACCTGCGGATCGGCGAGCAACTGGCGGGTGAGCGCATCGGCGCCGCTCAAGCCGTGTTGCAGCGGCACGTCCTCGTCGCCGTCGAACTGCGCGGCTTGCGCCACGACGAGGTGGCCGGTGGTGCGGGCGGCGGATTCGGCCAGCCCCCGGTAGGTGGACTGCGCGAAGCCGCTGGCGATGAGGATGGCGGCCGTGCCGAGCGCGGCGATGGTGACGGTGACGAGCGAGCGGCGGCGGTTGCGCAGCGTGTTGAGCCACGCAAAGCGCAGCCACGGCAGCCAGGACAGCAAGGGCAGGGCGTTCATGACTGGATCACTCCGTCTAGCAGGGCGATCACGCGGTCGCAGCGCCGGGTGAGGTGGCCGTCGTGCGTGGCGATGAGGAAGGACGCGCCCTCGCGGTGGCCGAGGTCGCGCATCAGGTCGAGCATCTGCTCGGCGGTGTGCGAGTCGAGGCTGGCGGTCGGCTCGTCGGCGATGACCAGCGCCGGGCGTTTCACCAGGGCGCGGGCGATGGCGACGCGCTGGCGCTGGCCGCCGGAGAGCGCGTCGGGCCGGTGCTGCGCGTGCTCGGTCAGCCCGACCGCGTCGAGCATGGCGGCCACCCGCGTGCGGCGCTCGGCGCTGGGCAGGCCGGCGAGGAACAGCGGGTAGTCCACGTTCTCGGCGACCGTGGCTACAGGGATCAAATTGAAGCCCTGGAACACGAAGCCGATCGTGTCGCGGCGCAGCAGCGTGGCGGCGTGTTCGGCGCGCGCATCGACCGTGGCGCCACGCAGCCGGACCTCGCCCGCGTCCGGCGCGTCGATCAGGCCGGCGAGGTTGAGGATCGTGCTCTTGCCGCTGCCGGACGGGCCGGTCAGCGCGACCATCTCGCCCGCGGCCACGCGCAGATCCACGCCCTGCAGCGCGGGAACGGTGTGCGTGCCGAGCCGGTAGGTCTTGCGCACGCCGCGCAGTTCGATGACGGCGGCGGCGCTCACGGTGCGGCCTTCGCGGCGATCTTGCGGGCGGCGTCCTGGAAGGTGGCCGGGGTGGCGGGGTAGACGGGGTGCGTCATCACCTCGTCGAGCAGGCGCCGGCCGCGCTCGCCGCGGTGGAACATCGACGGCAGCGCGAGGAAGGTGCCGATGGCGCTGTCATCCCCGCCGCTGGCGGGCTGGAACGTGGCGGTGGCGGTGGTGAAGTCGGTGGCCGTGGCCGGCGTTTCGGCCGATCCGAGTGGCGGCAGGGCGAGTGCGCCCAGCAAGGCGAGCTTGCCGGCGATGAGCAGAGGGATGAGGCGGCGGCGGTGCATGGCGGTGGGTCTCCCGGAGGGTGGACGGTGACGATGGCGTCATGGTCCGGGAGCCGCGCTGCGGGTGCAGCCGGTTTGCGACGAACGGTGGCTGGACGTCGCGAACGGTCAGAAACAGGAGGGTTCGGCGTGGATCAGGCCATCTTCACGGCGGTGCCGCTGACGGCGACCATCATCATCCCGTTGGCCTCGCCGAGCACTTCGTAGTCGAAGTCGATGCCGACGATGCCGTCGGCGCCGAGTTCCTTGGCCGCGGCCATCATGTCGTCGAGCGCGGCGTCGCGGGCGCCAGACAAGGCCCGCTCGTAGCCGCCCGCGCGCCCGCCGACCACGTCGCGCACCGACGAGAACAGGTCGCGGAAGATGTTCGCGCCGATGATGGCCTCGCCGTTGACGATGCCGAGGAAACGGTCCACGCGGGCGCCTTCACCGGTCGGCACGACCGTGGCGAGGAAAAATCCGGCGTCTTTCTTTGAAAACCAGCCCATGAGGTACTCCTTGGATTGAACGGTGGAAAGGTCCGTGGTGCCGGCCGTGCTCAGCGCCGCTTGCTGGCGCCGCCCAGCAGGGAGCCGAGCACGCCGCGCACGATCTCCCGGCCCACCGAGGAGCCGACGGTGCGCACGGCCGATTTCGCCATCGTCTGCACCAGCCCATCGCGCTTGGCGCCACGCGGGCCGGTGGTGCCGAAGAGCAGTCCGCCGAGCGCGCCCGAGAGCATGCCGCCCAGGCCGTCGCCGCCGGCTTCCTCGGTGGCTGACCGCGCACCATCGGCCACCGACTGACCCGCCTGGCTGCGCAGGTTGTCGCCCGCGTCCGACGAGGTGGCGGCGCGGCCCTTGAGCTTCTCGTAGGCCGACTCGCGGTCCACGGTCTTCTCGTAGACGCCGGCCACCAGCGAAGTCTCGCGCAGCTGCTGGCGCTGGGCGGCGCTGATCGGGCCGATCTGGCTGCCCGGCGGCAGCACGTAGACACGCTCGGTGACGGTGGGCCGGCCCTTCGCATCGAGCAGGCTGATCAGCGCCTCGCCGACGCCCATTTCCGTGATCGCGGCCGCGATGTCCAGCTTCGGATTCGGGCGCATCGTGTCGGCCGCCGACTTGACCGCCTTCTGGTCGCGTGGCGTGAACGCCCGCAAGGCATGTTGCACGCGGTTGCCGAGCTGGCCCAGCACGGTCTCGGGGATGTCGAGCGGGTTCTGGGTCACGAAATACACGCCCACGCCCTTGGAGCGCACGAGACGCACGACCAGCTCGATCCGCTCGGTCAGCGCCGCGGGCGCGTCCTTGAACAGCAGGTGGGCCTCGTCGAAGAAGAAGACCAGCTTTGGTTTTTCCAGATCGCCCACTTCGGGCAGCGTCTCGAACAGCTCCGACAGCATCCACAGCAGGAAGGTCGCGTACAGGCGCGGCGCGTTCATCAGCTTGTCGGCGGCGAGGATGTTGACGACGCCGTGGCCGTCCACCGTCTGCATGAAGTCCTCGATCGAGAGCATCGGCTCGCCGAAGAACTTGTCGCCACCTTGCTGCTCGATCTGCATCAGGCCGCGCTGGATCGCGCCGACGGACGCCGCGCTGATGTTGCCGTATTCGGTCTGGAATTCGCTGCTGTTGTCGCCGACGTACTGCAGCATCGCGCGCAGGTCCTTCAGGTCGAGCAGCAGCAGGCCGTTGTCGTCAGCGATCTTGAACACCAGCTGCAGCACACCCTGCTGGGTGTCGTTCAGGTTGAGCATGCGCGACAGCAGCAGCGGGCCCATGTCCGACACGGTCGCCCGCACCGGGTGGCCCTGTTCGCCGAACACGTCCCACAGCGTGGCGGGGCAGGCGTTCCATTCCGGCTCGTCCAGGCCCCGTTCCTGGAGGATCTGCGCCAGCTTGCCACCAAGCTGTCCTTGTTGGGTGATGCCGGTCAGGTCGCCCTTGATGTCGGCCATGAACACCGGAACGCCGACGCGCGAGAAGCTCTCGGCGAGCTTCTGCAGGGTGATGGTCTTGCCGGTGCCGGTGGCACCGGTGATGAGGCCGTGGCGGTTTGCCAGCGCGGGCAACAGATGACATTCAATGTCGCCATGGCGGGCAAGCAGGATCGGCTCAGTCATATTTGGTTCTCCGGGTCGGGCACGCGGCGCGGCAAAAGTAAAATGGCAGTCTAACGAACTCAGCGCATCCAGGAGCATTCATGGCCGGTCATTCCAAGTGGGCCAATATCCAGCATCGAAAAGGCCGCCAGGACGAGAAGCGCGGCAAGATCTGGACCCGCATCATCCGTGAGATCACGGTCGCTGCGCGGCAAGGTGGCTCCGACATCGGCACCAACCCGCGCCTGCGCCTGGCCATCGAGAAGGCCAAGGCCGCCAACATGCCGGCGGACCGCATCAAGTACAACATCGACAAGGCGTCCGGCAACCTCGAAGGCATCAACTACGAGGAAATCCGCTACGAGGGCTACGGCATCGGGGGTGCGGCCATCATCATCGACACGATGACCGACAACCGCGTGCGCACCGTGGCCGAAGTGCGCCACGCCTTCAGCAAGTACGGCGGCAACCTGGGTACGGACGGTTCGGTGGCCTTCCAGTTCAAGCACTGTGGCCAGCTGGTGTTCGCGCCGGGCACGGACGAGGACAAGGTCATGGACGTGGCGCTGGAGTCGGGCGCCGAGGACGTCATCACCGACGAGGACGGTGCCATCGAGGTGCTGACCGCGCCGCCGGAATTCGAGGCGGTCAAGGCGGCGCTCGAAGCGGCGGGTCTGGTGGCGGAGATCGCCGGCGTGACGATGCGGGCCGAGAACACGGTCGCGCTGGCGGGCGACGACGCCCAGCGCATGCAGAAGCTGCTGGATGTCATCGAGGACCTGGATGATGTGCAGGATGTCTATCACAACGCCGAACTGGGCGACTGAGCAGACTGACAAGGTAGGATTCCGAGGCGGGGACCGGATGCCAAGGGCGTCCCGGTTCAGTATCCAGACAAGATGATGAAGAAAGTCCCATGAAAGTTCTCGTGATAGGCGGCGGTGGCCGTGAGCATGCATTGGCCTGGAAACTGGCCCAGTCGACCCGCGTCCACAAGGTGTTCGTGGCGCCGGGCAATGGCGGCACCGCACTGGATCCGCGCATGACGAACGTGCCGATCTCGGACGTGGCGGCGCTGGCCGACTTCGCACAGGCCGAGAAGATCGGCATGACGGTGGTCGGCCCCGAGGTGTCGCTGGCGGCGGGTGTGGTGGACGAGTTCCGCGCCCGGGGCCTGCGCATTTTCGGCCCGACGCAGGCGGCCGCCCAGCTTGAAAGCTCCAAGGCCTTCGCCAAGGACTTCATGAAGCGGCACAAGATCCCGACCGCCGCCTACGAGACCTTCAGCGACGCCGTGCAGGCCCACGCCTATGTGGACCGCATGGGCGCGCCCATCGTCATCAAGGCCGATGGTCTGGCGGCGGGCAAGGGTGTGGTCGTGGCGATGTCGCTGGAAGAAGCGCACCAGGCGGTCGACTGGATGCTGCTCGACAACAAGCTCGGCGTGCAGCACAACGCCGACGGCGCCCGCGTCGTGATCGAGGAGTTCCTCGTCGGCGAGGAGGCCAGCTTCATCGTCATGGTGGACGGCCGCAACATCCTGGCGCTGGCCACCAGCCAGGACCACAAGCGCCTGCTGGACGCCGACCAGGGCCCGAACACCGGCGGCATGGGCGCGTACTCGCCCGCGCCGGTGGTCACGCCCAACGTCCACGCCAAGGTGATGCAGGACATCATCCGCCCGACCGTGGACGGCATGCGCAGCGACGGCATCCCCTTCACCGGCTTCCTCTACGCCGGTCTGATGATCGATGCCAAGGGCGGCGTGAAGACGCTGGAGTTCAACACCCGCATGGGCGACCCGGAAACGCAGCCGATCATGATGCGGCTGAAGAGCGATTTCCTGCAGGTGCTGCAACACGCCACCGACGGCACGCTCGACCAGGTCACGCTCGACTGGGACCGCCGCGTCGCGCTGGGCGTGGTGATGGCCGCGGCCGGCTATCCGCTGGACCCGAAGAAGGGCGATGTGATCCGCGGTCTGCCGGCAGAAGCCGAGGACTGCAAGGTCTTCCACGCTGGCACCGCGACCGGCCCGGCCGGGAGTGTGGTGACCAGCGGCGGACGCGTGCTCTGCGTGACCGCGCTGGGCGACTCGGTGCGCAACGCGCAATTGCGGGCCTACGACGCGACCCAGTCGATCCAGTACGCCGGTATGCAGTACCGCCGCGACATCGGCTACCGCGCCATCAAGCGCACGCCGCAGAGCTGAGCGCGGGCACGCCATGAGGACCGACGACACGATGCCGCCTGACACGCTGTCCAACGCCGAGGTGCGGGCCTACCTGCTGGGCCTGCAGCAGTCGATCTGCGACGCGGTCGGTGCCGAGGACGGGCAGACGTTCATCACCGACGCCTGGGAGCGTCCGCCGGGCGGCAAGCTCGAAGGTGCGGGCATCACGCGGCTGATCGAGAACGGCGGCTTGCTGGAGCGCGGCGGCTGCGCGTTCTCGCAGGTGCGCGGCACGGCGCTGCCCACGTCGGCGACCCAGCACCGACTGGAACTGGCCGGCGCACCCTTCGAGGCGATGGGCGTGTCGCTGGTCTTCCACCCGCGCAATCCGTACGTGCCGACCGTGCACATGAACGTCCGGATGCTGTCGGCCACGCCCACCGAAGGCCCGCTCGCCGGTCAGACCGTGCGCTGGTTCGGCGGCGGCATGGACCTGACGCCGTACTACGGGTTCGAGGACGACGCGGTGCACTTCCACCAGGCGTGCCGCGACGCGCTCGCACCGCACGACCCGGCGCTCTACCCGCGCTTCAAGACCTGGTGCGACGAGTACTTCTTCCTGAAACACCGCAACGAGCCGCGTGGCATCGGCGGTATCTTCTTCGACGACTTCTCGGCGCTGGGCGCGCGTGGCAGTTTCGCGATGCTGAAGGATGTCGGCGACGCGCTGCTCAAGGGCTGGCTGCCGATCGCGCAGCGGCGCCGTGACACGCCGTATGGCGAGCGCGAGCGCGACTTCCAGGCCTACCGGCGCGGCCGCTATGTCGAGTTCAACCTCGTCTGGGACCGCGGCACGCTGTTCGGCCTGCAGTCGGGCGGGCGCACCGAGTCGATCCTGATGTCGATGCCACCGCAAGTGACCTGGCGCTACCAGTGGGCACCGGAGCCGGGGACACCGGAGGCGCGGCTCTACACCGACTTTTTGCGCCCGCGCGACTGGCTGGCGCTGACCGACACCGGTGCCGATGGCCGCTGAACCCCGGCGCATCGGGCTCTACGGCGGCAGCTTCGACCCGGTGCACCAGGCGCACCGCGTGCTGGCCGACACCGCCTTGGCACAGCTCGCGCTGGACGAGTTGCGCTGGATTCCCGCGGGTCAGCCGTGGCAGAAAACCCGCCGTCTGGCCCCCGCCGAACACCGCGCCGAGATGGTCGCGCTCGCAATCGGCGACAATCCCGCTTTCGTGCTCGAAAAATGCGAGGTCGAGCGGACCGGTCCGAGCTACACGCTGGACACCGTGACACTGCTGCAGCAGCGCGAACGGCACCCGGCCCGCTGGTTTCTGATCATCGGGCAGGACCAGCTGGCGGGCTTCTGCACCTGGCATGGCTGGGCCGAGCTGCTGCAGCGGGTGACGCTGGCGGTGGCGGGGCGCGCAGGCGTTCCGGTGCAGGCCCCGGCTGAACTATTGAACACCGGACACCGCATCGTGGCACTCGACATGCCGTCGATGTCGGTGTCTTCGACTGATTTGAGGAAGCGGCTGGCCGCAGGCGAGCCGGCTTCCTCACTGGCACCCCGGATGGTGGCGCCGGCCGTGGCGCGCTATATTGATCGCCACGGGCTGTACCGAAACAACCCACCCTCTCCTCAATCCTGAATCCCCTGGAACAAGAACGGCGCTGAATGGACATCCGCAAGCTGCAACGCACCATCGTCGATGGACTCGAAGATGTGAAGGCCCAAGACATCGTGGTCTTCAACACCGAACACCTCTCGGCGATGTTCGAGCGCGTCGTCATCGCCTCCGGCACGAGCAACCGGCAGACCAAGTCGCTCGCCGCCAGCGTGCGCGACAAGGTCAAGTCGCTCGGGGGTGACATCCTGAGCGTCGAAGGCGAAGACAACGGGGAATGGATCATCGTGGACTGCGGCGCTGCCGTGGTGCACGTCATGCAACCTGCCATCCGCCAGTACTACCACCTCGAAGAGATCTGGGGCGGCAAGCCGGTGCGCATCAAGCTCGCCAGCGCCACGCAGGGGCTGGTCAAGGCCTCGCGCGACGAGGACGAAGACGAGGACGACGCCCCTGCCGCACCGGCCCGCAAGGCCGCGCCGCGCAAGCGTTCGTCGTCTGCCGCGGAAGCTGCGGCCGACGTGAAGAAGCCGGCCGCCAAGAAGGCTCCGGCGCGCAAGACGGCTGCGACGTCTGCCACCGGCGCCGCCGCCCGCAAGGCCCCGGCCCGCAAGACTGCGGGTGGCACTGCGCAGAAGATCAAGACCGTCGTGGTCAATGCGCCCGACCGCGAGCGCAAGACCCCCGCCCGCAAGAAGGCCGCCGCCCCCAAACGCGGCGCCTGATGCCGGTGCGGTGAGTCGCCCTGTGGGTCGTTCTTCTTGAAGCTGCACCTCGTCGCCGTCGGCCAGAAGATGCCGGAATGGGCCGAGACGGCCTACGCGGACTACGCCAAGCGTTTTCCGCCGGACTGCCGTCTCGAACTCAAGGCCGTCAAGACCGAGCCCCGCACCAGCGGCAAGCCGGTCGAGGCGCTGATGGCCGCGGAGCGGGTGCGCATCGAGGCGGCGCTGCCCAAGGGCGTGCGCCGGGTCGTGCTCGACGAGCGCGGCACGCGGGTCACCACCGTGGCGCTCGCCGAGCGGCTGAAGGTCTGGCAGCACGATGGCCGCGACGTGGCGCTGGTCATCGGCGGGCCGGACGGGCTCGACCCCGCACTGCGTGCCAGCGCGGACGAACTGCTGCGCCTGTCCGACCTGACGCTGCCGCACGCCTTCGTGCGCGTGATGCTGGCCGAGGCGCTCTACCGGGCCTGGTCGGTCACGGTCGGACACCCCTACCACCGAGAGTGAACTCAAGATAATCATGTTGATCCATTCAATTAAGTTGGGCAACTTCTTGAGCTACGGCGCTCCGGATCTGCAGCAGGCTGTCGAGCTTGGTCCCTTGAATATCATCATTGGTGCGAACGGATCTGGAAAATCAAATCTGCTGGAAGCCATTGAATTGTTGCGCAGTGCCCCTGATCAGTTTATCAGACCGATCAGCGAGGGTGGCGGGGTGCGGGATTGGTTGTGGAAAGGTGCCGAAAAAACGCCGACGGCCTCAATAGAGGTAGTGATTGATAATCCGAAAGGGAATCAAAATATAAGATACTGTCTGGAGTTCACGGAAATTTCGCAAAGATTTCAACTTGTGGATGAGCGCATTGAAAATGAAAAGCCGGTGAATGGGGATAAAGCGCAGGCTTATTTTTTTTACCATTTCAATAATGGCAGGCCGACGCTTAATATAAATAAGAAAAAAAGGCTGCTGCAGATAGAGCAGATCGACCTCAATGCATCGATTCTTTCGCAGCGCCGTGATCCTGAGCAGTACCCTGAAGTGACATATCTTGCCCAGGTACTTGGCAATATACGCTTGTATCGCGAATGGAGCTTTGGTCGATACACCATGCCAAGGGTTCCTCAGAAGGCTGATCTCGCTAATGATTTTCTGGATTCTGAAGCTCGGAATCTGGCACTGATTCTGAACGATCTGCAGGGCAATCCTCTGGTCAAAAAGCGCGTACTGACGGCATTAAAAAATTTATACGATGGGATTGATGACTATTTTGTGAGAATTGATGGTGGAACTGTTCAGGTGTATTTTCAGGAGGGAAAGTTCACCGTTCCGGCCACTCGCCTGTCCGATGGGACGCTGCGCTATTTGTCACTGCTAGCCATTCTCTGTCATCCGAAGCCGCCCCGGTTGGTCTGTATTGAGGAGCCGGAACTGGGTTTGCACCCAGATGTCATCCCCACACTGGCTGAATTATTGAAGGAAGCGTCGCAGCGGTGCCAGATCATTGTGACCACGCATTCTGATACGTTGATCGACGCGATGAGCGATCGACCCGATGCAGTCTTGGTTTCCGAAAAGGGTGAAGGGGGTACCAAACTCACCCGGTTGAATCCGCAGCAACTGAAGCCATGGCTTGAGAAGTACCGCCTTGGTCAGTTGTGGACCCGAGGTGAAATTGGGGGGACACGGTGGTGACCGTCAAGTTGTACGTTGAAGGTGGGGGCGATGCGGCTTCGCTCCGGACGGCCTGCCGGGAAGGATTCAAGAAATTCCTGGAATCGGCTGGACTGCGTGGACACATGCCCAGAATTGTGGCTTGCGGCACCCGCCGTGATGCTTATGATTCATTTTGCACGGCCCTGGAAAATGGTGAGGCTGCGTGTTTGCTGGTCGATGCAGAAGGCCCGGTGGCAGCGGACTGCCAATCAGGCGATCCGAAGGACTGGTTGCCATGGTCGCACCTTGCACAGCGAGCGGGGGATGAATGGAGCAAGCCACCCGGTGCCGCCGATTCTGATTGTCATTTGATGACGCAGTTCATGGAGAGCTGGTTTCTTGCGGATGTTGCCGTACTGGGTGATTTTTTTGGACAAGGCTTTCAGATCAATAAGCTTCCGAATGTCAGCTTTGGTATTGAGCCACTTGCCAAGGCAGAGGTCTATCGGGCGTTAGTACAAGCGACCAGTGCCTGCAAGACCAAAGCTTCATATGGTAAGGGTGAGCACTCTTTCAAGTTGCTGGCGCTGATCAGTTCCGACAAGGTAATGAATGCATCTCCTTGGGCGAACCGTTTTGTCGTCGCATTGAAATGCAAAATGGGCGTGTGATTCCAGATGCCTTCTTGGATCTACCTCGCCTCGCAAAGCCCGCGCCGCCGCCAGTTGCTCGACCAGATCGGCGTGCAGCATGAGCTGCTGCTGCCCGGCCCGGACGAGGACGCCGAGGCGCTCGAAACCGTGCGCCCGAATGAAGCCCCGCGCGCCTACGTGCAGCGCGTGACGCTGGCCAAGCTGGATGCTGCCCGCGCCCGCCTGCAGCGCGCCGGCCTGCCCGCCGCGCCCATCCTCTGCGCCGACACGACGGTCGCCCTCGGTCGCCGCATCCTGGGCAAGCCGGCCGACGCCGACGAGGCCTGTGAGATGCTCGGCGCGCTGGCCGGACAGGAACACCGCGTCCTCACCGCCGTGGCGCTGGCCGATGGCGAGCGTGTGCTGCAAGGCCTCAGCGTCTCGCGCGTGCGCTTCGCACAGGTCGATGCCGCGCGCATTGCCGCCTACGTCGCCAGCGGCGAGCCGATGGGCAAGGCTGGCGCCTATGCCATCCAGAGCGGCGCGGCCACCTGGGTCGAGCGGATCGCCGGCAGTTATTCGGGCATCATGGGCTTGCCCCTGTTCGAGACAGCCCGTCTGCTGCGGGACGCGGGCTGGTCCCTCTGAACCCACAAGAACATTGAAAAGTCCCATGCAAGACATCTTGGTGAACTGGTCGCCGCAGGAGACGCGCGTGGCCATCGTCGAACACGGCGCGGTGCAGGAGCTGCACGTCGAGCGCACGCTGGAGCGCGGCCTCGTCGGCAACATCTACGCCGGCAAGGTCGCCCGCGTGCTGCCGGGGATGCAGAGCGCCTTCATCGACATCGGGCTGGAGCGCGCTGCTTTTCTGCACGTCGCCGATGTGCAGGTCGCTGGCCAGACCGGCCGCGGTCACCACGCCGAAACGGGCACCATGCCGCCGATCGAGAAGCTGGTCTACGAAGGCCAGACGCTGGTGGTGCAGGTCATCAAGGACCCCATCGGCACCAAGGGCGCGCGGCTGTCCACGCAGGTCAGCGTCGCTGGCCGGCTGCTGGTGCACCTGCCGCAGGACGACCACATCGGCATCTCGCAGAAGATCGGCTCGCACGAGCTGCGCGAGCAGCTGCGCCAGCGCATGGGCGTGCTGGTGGGCAACCGGGAGACGGGCGGGGGAGGGGGTTTCATCCTGCGCACCAACGCCGAGGACGCGACCGACGACGAGCTGGCCGAAGACATCGCCTACCTGCGCAAGACCTGGGTCACGATCCGCGCGCTGGCGCTGAAGTCGCCGCCCGGCTCGCTGCTGCACGAGGACCTGAACCTCGTCCAGCGTGTGCTGCGCGATCTGGTGGACGAGCGCACCGCCACCATCCGCATCGACTCGCGCATGCAGTTCGACGCATTGCGCAGCTTCGGCCAGCAGTTCACGCCGAGTTCGGTGAACCGCCTGCAGCACTACAAGGGCGAGCGCCCGATCTTCGACCTGTTCGGCATCGACCAGGAAATCGAGAAGGCGCTGGCCCGGCGCGTCGATCTGAAGTCGGGCGGCTACCTTGTCGTCGACCAGACCGAGGCGCTGACGACGATCGACGTCAACACCGGCGGCTATGTGGGCGCGCGCAACTTCGACGACACGATCTTCAAGACCAACCTGGAGGCGGCGCAGGCCATCGCGCGGCAGCTGCGGCTGCGCAACCTGGGCGGGATCATCATCCTTGACTTCATCGACATGACCCGCGCCGACCACCAGGAGCAGGTGGTGTCGGAGCTGCGCAAGCAGCTTGCCCGCGACCGCACCAAGATCACGATCAGCGGCTTCACGCAGCTCGGCCTGATCGAGATGACGCGCAAGCGCACCCGCGAATCGCTGGCCCACATGCTCTGCCAGCCCTGCCCGACCTGTGGCGGGCGCGGGCAGGTGAAGACGCCGCGCTCGGTCTGCTACGACATCCTGCGCGAGATCCTGCGCGAGGCGCGGCAGTTCAATCCCAAGGAATTCCGTGTCATCGCCTGTCCGTCGGTGATCGAGATGCTGCTCGACGAGGAAAGCACCCACCTGGCCGGCCTGAGCGACTTCATCGGCAAGCCGATCTCGCTGCAGGCGGAAGCCGCGGTGAATCCGGAGCAGTACGACATCGTGCTGATGTGAGCAGCGAGCGGCCGGCCCCATGCAACACCAGGACCTCCTCGACCCTGAAGCGCTGCGCCTCGCGCTGGCCGATCTCCCGCTGTGGACTCTGGACGCGGACCGCGGCGCGCTGACCCGGCGCCTGCGCTTCGCCAGCTTCGCCGAGGCCTTCGGTTTCATGGCCGAGATCGCGCTGCATGCGGAGCGGCACGACCACCATCCCGAGTGGTTCAACGTCTACAACCGGGTCGATGTGACCTGGACCAGCCACGACGTGCAGGGCGTGTCGGCGCGGGATGTGGCGATGGCGCGGCTGTGTGACGCGGCGGCGGCACGCCGTTTGCAACCTGCCGCTCCATGACTGCTCCGCCCACTCCTTCTGCTTCTTCCCCCGCACTCGACAACCCCATCACTCCCCACTCGCTCGTCGAGGACCTCATCGCGCTGCTCAGCGGCACGGTGCTGGTCGTGCTCGGCGTGGCGATGTTCCGGCAGGCCTCGATGGTCGCGGGCGGCACCACCGGCATCGCCTTCCTGATCCACTACGCCAGCCACGTCAACTTCGGGCTGGCGCTGTTCCTGATCAACCTGCCGTTCTACTGGCTGGCGTGGCGCCACATGGGGCGCGAGTTCACGCTGAAGACCTTCGCCGCGGTGGCGCTGCTATCGGCCGAGATCGAGCTGCTGCCGCGGGTGCTGTCCTTCTCGACGCTGAACCCGCTGTTCGCGGCGGTCGCGGGCGGGCTGCTGATCGGCACCGGGATGCTGATCCTGTTCCGCCACCGGGCGAGCATCGGCGGCATCGGCGTGGTGGCCGTGCTGCTGCAGGAGCGCAAGGGCTGGCGCGCCGGCAAGGTGCAGATGACGATCGACTGCTGCATCGTCGCCGCGGCGCTCTTCGTCGTGCCGCTGCCGCAGGTGCTGCTGTCGGTGCTGGGGGCGTTGACGTTGAATCTGGTGCTGGCGATGAACCACCGGCCGGGGCGGTACGTGGCGCGGTGAATATTTACCTTGTTATTCCAGTTTCCAAGTGACTGGAATCGTCTGGCCGTGCGTTGTTGATTTTCTTGTCAACATATCGTTGGCAGTCGCAGCTCCGAAAAGTTTGATGTTTGACAGGTTCCGTATTTGAGCCACCCCCGCATTCAGGGGGGGGTGCCGTGCGGGGTATGTGAAAAATCAAAAATACGACGATACTTGTGCACATCGGGTAAGCAATTAATTTTTCCGGATACCCTGTCAAGGTGTCCGCTGGATGATTGCGTCCGATGGTCTGAATATCACTCGGCCACTCCGGCGAAGTGTTGTCAGATGGTGTTGAATAAATCGTTGATATAGGGGTGAAAATGAAATCTATCAATCGTTCGGCGTTGTCCATTGCGGTGACGCTGCTGGTGTCCGTCACGGCGGCACAGGCCCAGGTGGTCCGGATCGACGAAGGTGCATTCAATGCGCAGGCCGGTCTGATCACGTTCTCCGAAAAGGCCATGGGGACCGTGAACCCGGTCTACATGGCGGCCGAATACGGCGGCAGCTTCGGGGCGCCCACCGTGTCGTTCGGTGGATTTTTCACCGGGCAGTCGCTCGGTACGGCGCTGACCTGCCCGACCGGCGCAGCAGTGACCGGTTGCGTGAACGGGCTGCCCACGGGCGTTCTGTCGCTGAGCGGCCTGTCGCCGCAGACGTCGATCGTCGGGGACGGCGCCAACCCGACGAGTCCGGTGCTGTCAGGAACGCCGCTGTTCAATGGTCCGGTATCGATCCTGTTCGACCGTGACATGGCCGGCGTGGGCCTGGATGGTGGATATTTCGATTCCATCGGCGGAACGGCGATTACCGCGTTTGCACGGGATGGCTCCGTCATCGGCTCGGTCGCCAACACGACGACAGGCATCGAGTTTCTCGGCCTGGTCACTTCGGATGGCAGCCAGCGCATTGCCGGCCTTCAATACACCCTGGTGGGCTCCGAGCCGGCCGGCTTCGCGATCGACAATCTGCGTTTCGGTCTGGCCGGGCAGGTGGTCGTGCCGGTGCCGGAGCCGGAGTCCTACGCCATGATGGTCGCTGGACTGGGTGTGCTGGGCATGGTGGCACGTCGCCGCCGGCGTCAGGGCTGATTCCTGCTGCGGTTTGCGCCACTGTCCAGTGGCGCTGATACCAGCATATTGGGCCGGCGGATTTTCGGATCCGACCGGCCTTTTGCATGGAATCCGGGGATTCGCATTTCAATGTTGGCGTGTCGTGAATTGTTCGAATGCCTTGCAGCGCTAGAACCTGACGAAGTACGGCACGGCCGTGATGGCCGCGCCAGTCAGCGCCAACAGCACCGCGTTCGGGATGAAGTACGGAATGACCATCAGCACCAGGCCGCACAGGAAGGGAACGATGGCGCGCTGCTTCTTGCCATAGAGGAAGTAGCCGAAGCCGATCGAGCCGAACAGGACGCCCCACAGGAGTTGCGCTGTCGTCATGAGGGGGCTAGCTGCTCGACACGAATGTGGTGTCCGAGTTGCGCCGGCCGCGTCCGCACGGCGGCGTGGTGGCCTGGACAGCCAGTTGTATGTGTCCGCCGTGACGCTCGGCGAGATTCAGGCAGGTATCGGGCTGACGCGGGAGCAGGATCCCGACAAGGCCAAGGCACTGGAGGCGTGGCTGGAATTGGTGGCCGGCGCCTATAACGTCCTGCCCATAAATGCGGCGGCGTTCAGGGCTTGGGCGCGGCTGATGCACAGGAAGTCCGACACGCTCTACGAAGACGCGATGATCGCCGCGACGGCGAAAGTGCATGGGTTGAGGGTGGCCACGCGGAATGTGGCTGATTTCAATGCGCTTGGGGTTGCGGTCCTGAGTCCATTCGTTTCGGTGTAGAGCGTTGAAAATTAAGCGGGCATTTCTCTTCGCCCGTGAGTTGCTTGGCAGGGGTCAAAGACCTGTGGTGCAATGCCCAGGTGGTATTCGGCTTGACATCGAAATAGACTTCGTCGAGCGAGCCAACTTGTTGAATCGCCCACTGCGGACCCGCACGGTGGGTGGTGTGGGGGCTGGGAGCTAGATACTCCCGGCTACCCGATTAGGCCTCCGTGGGAAAGAGGGCGGTAGTTGGACCTTTTGCGTTTTGGTACTTGCCGCGATACACAGGGGTACGTCTTGAGGAACAGCGAAGGACGTACATCTGCGCAATCTTTGCTCGAATCGGAATGCTGATAGCGTTTGAACCGAGATTTGCGATCTCAAAAGTCACTTTGCCTTCATAGCCTGGCTCCACTTGCCCATCGCAACAAGTGATAGTTATGAATAGCCTCGCTAGTGATCCCTTTGTTTGCACGAGCCCAAAGAACCCCTCTGGCATGCGGACGGACTCAACTGAACATGCCAGAACCGCTTCAGACGGCTTGATTGTCAGATATGGTACTTGAAGACGCTCTTCAATTATTGCTTCGGGTGGTACCTCCTGGCCGAATATCAGCGCTCCTTCCATGGGCTTGTAGCGTTTTATCACGCTGTCTAAGCCAAGCGCAAGTGAGAAGTCCTCTTCCGGGAGTGCCAGTTCTCTAGATACGATAGAGAATTGTTTGTTGAGCCCCAAGAGCTGTTCGCCAACGACTACCATTATAAAAAGCTCCGAACAATGAACGCTGCACCAGCAAAGAATGCCCCTGCTGCAGCCCAAGCCCATCTGGGCATTCTTTTGGCGCGCAGTAAGCAGTCTCAATCAAGTTTGATTGTTTTTTAAAATTTATACGATTGCCTGTAGAATTTTGGAATCAAATCAATGATATGAGACCATGCTCAAGAGCCGTGACTTCTCGCTTTCCCCAGAAGACCTAGAAAAGCTCCGCAAAATCGAGGCCAGGGATGAGAACTGGCGCAAGAGAGAGCGGGCGAAGACGCTTTTGACACTGCATCAGACCAAGTCAACGGCTGAAACGGCTTTGCTGGTTGGAATTCATGACCGGACTGTAGGGCTGACAAAAAGAGACTGGGTTGCTCGCGGTTATGAAAGTTTGGTAGATCGCCCAAGAATTGGTGCACCATCGAAGATTACAGAAGCGCAGTTGCAGAATATTGTGAATCAGGCTCGCGCTGAACCAAGTTCAGCCAAGCAGTTATTGGCATTTCATATCGAGTGTGGCGGAGAAGCAGTGCATCCGGCTACGCTGAGCAATGCACTGAAGTCGGCTGGTTTCGTATGGAAGAGAACGCGATCGTCATTGAAAAAAAAGAAATGAGGAGGACTTTCGCAACGCAGAACAAGAGCTTGCAGCATTGAGGCAGAAGGCGAAGGACAACGAACTGGTCTTGGCGTACGTGGATGAGACCGGGTTTGATTCAGTGCATCCGAACCAATACGCATGGAGTCCCAAAGGAGAGCGGCATCTGATACAAGCGGATCGCGGAAGCCGACTCAATGTGATTGGGGCAATGTTATCGACTGGTTCTTTTTATAGTCAAAAATTATGGGGGAGTACAGACTCAGAAGCTTTCTCTGCATTCATTCAAAATCTTGCACATCATGTTGGAAAGCCACTGACGATTGTTCTTGACAATGCATCTATTCACACAAGCAAGTTAATGAAGAATATCATGGCGACCCTTAAGGAAAATAATGTGATTTTTTATCCCCTTCCAGCTTACAGCCCTGAGCTTAATCGAATCGAGCGACTGTGGCACAAGATGAAATACACTTGGATGAAAGCAAAGCGTCGGGATAAAGTGGTTCTTGAACAGGATGTCGCTGAAATTCTCGATGGATTTGGCAAAAAATATAAGTTTGAATTTTAAGTATTTAACTTATTTGAAATTGCTTACAAAGCGACCAAAGAAGCTTGGGGGCGGTGAAATGGAAGGAAAGCCTGCGCCAACGGCTTTTCCATCATATGGAGTCTCAATGTTGAAGAATGCAACCGACGCGATAACTTCACCGGGAGTGATGACTACATCCGCTCGGCCACCATTAAAGATATAAACGCGCAGGTGGCCAGAAAACGAGGGGTCAATCTTTCCCGGTGCTGCCATAATCCCACGAAAGAGAGCGCGCCCCTTTCCATGGATCTGACCAAAGGCATTTCTCGGCATCGAAACCAGTTGCTTGGATTCAACAACAAGAAAGTCACCGCCGCGCAGCGAAATGGGTTCTTCGAAGCGTTCCCGCGCGCCGGTAATTTGATTAAAGTAATGCGCGCCGGAATTGATCGTTAGCGTCGTGGCAGCATCAATGGTCGCGCCTTGCGGTTCGATCAGAATCTTGCTGTCGGGAGAGTTCTTGGCGCGTTCAAATTCATCATGAATGTGAGTGACGCGTCTCGAAAGATCGATGACCATAATTGCAGTTGAGATAGTGGTTGCGACAAGGACGGTGATTCGGAGGCCTAACGTTTGAATTCACCGGCCTGCGCGGCATTTCGCGCAGGTCCGGTGGAATGAGAGGTTAGATTTCTGGCGCTGTTTCTGCCGCGACATCAGCACTTGGAGTACCACATGACGCCTCATACGCAAACACATAAGAGCCGACCGGTAGCAGAACGCCCGGCTCTCCACAAATAATGTGAATATTGAAATCGTGGATTGTGCCTGTTCCGGCGCCAAGCCTATGCATTGGCAATGAGTCTGGAGCCTTTATTAAGCGAACACTGAGTTGTGGAACGTTATGCATATTGGGCTCAAGATGGCCGCTAACTGTAAAGTTCCGCACGGAACGTCGCAATTCAACGCTCAAGGTTCCTGTGTTTTTGAGAGTTGTAGCTTCAATCACTGATTGCTCTTGCAGTTTTACTGCTGCCTCGAACTCGGATCTCCAAGCACTCACTGCACGAATTTCTTCGATTGCTGTTTCATTGACCGGCTGCTTAAAGCGTTGTAGTGCGTGCTCCAAAAATCGTTCGGTTTGGTATATCAAAACTCGCTGCCCAGAAATCTGCCTCGCTTCTTTCAGGAGTTCCGGCCTTGGGCCAGTAGTTTTTCCAGAAATCTTCTCCCACCAGTCCTCTTTGCGCTCGGATGTGACCAGTATAACAGGGCAACCCTGTGCCTTCGCGTGCTCGATCACTTGAAGCCAAAGGAAGTAGTCACCGTAGGGTCTGTCTTCATCTTTTCCATCATCCAGATAGCCCGGCGGAATTTTGTCCTTCTTTCTCTGCTCGGCCTGTTCTTCCACCTTCTTCTTATCTGCATCGGGAAAATCCTCACCAACGGCACCATCAAATATGCTCAACAACTGATTGAGAATTGGGTCGTCTTGAAGAAACTTTGGATAGTTTTCTTTCGCCTCACTGATTTTCGCTTGAGCTTGAGAAATTGCCGGTTTCACAGCGTTCTCAAGCTCACCAGCAAGTGCTGTAGGGATAATGCGGTTCCCCTTTAGCTGAGTGACAGCAGTCTCCAAACTGGCACTTAGCTTCTCCGTTTCATCTTGAGCCTGCTTAAAAGCTTTTTCGGATGAAACAATTACCTTCGTTCTATTTCGAAAAAATTCCGTTGCTGCCTGATGCGAAAGCCATTTTTTTCCTTCAAATTTTTGAAGGCTTTGAATCAAGCTGTTTCGCGTGCCCTCGTGGTAACGATACAGATCGAGAAGCACGTTCGTATCCACTGTCAATATTCCGTCTTTCCATGCCTTGTCGAGTTCATCTTTCGATGGATTGAGATACCAGTCGAACTTATTTTTCATACACAAAGCCCAATCAATATAAGTCTGTTGCCGACCTCTGTCGGAAAGAAATCTAACTTAATTTAGACCTCACGGCCCTGCCGTCTAACATGCCCGCTGACATCTAACACATCAGCAAAAAACCGCCCAAGTCGTTGTCGGCATTGAACTTTTTCTGCACGTTGACGCATAACTCTCCCCTAAACGCTCCCCGAAACCCTGCAAGCCCATCCTGCAAAATCCAGTGGTCGCACAGAATAAAGCGCCATTCAAGTACCGTCCACGGTGCCCGAATGGCGCTTACTCTCCGGATTTCACAGATCCGGCTAATTCGTGATGAACGTCACATCTCAGCCATTCGCCCGCCGCAGCCCCCGCAGGAACACCTCGATCCCCCCCCGATACCCCTCGACCTCCCCCGCCTCGACCGCCAGCAGCGTCGCCCGCGACAGCATCCCGTCGATCAGCGCGATGAACCCGATCGACGCCGACCGCGCGCTGATCGCCGTGTCCAGCACGCCACGCGCCTGACCCACCGCGATCAGCCGCTCGGCCCGCGACCGGAAATCCTCGATCGCGGCCATGTGCCGCTCCAGCGCCGGGCGCATCTCGTCGCTGTATTCGGTGCAGTGGATGGCGATGGTGAAGACGCGCCGCGTGCGCGCGTCGTCCAGCATCCGCGCGATCGGCACCCACGCGAAATCGCGCAGCGCCTCCACCGGGTCCGTGTCTTGCGTGAGGCTCTGGACCTGCGCGTCGTGCGCTTCCTCGCAGGGCAGGCGCACCCGCTCCATCATCGCGTTGAAGACCTCCGCCTTGTCCTTGAAGTGCCAGTAGATGGCGCCCCGCGTCAGGCCGGCTTCGTCCGCGATGCGCTGCAGCGAGGTGCGCGCCACGCCCTCGCGCAGGAACACGACCTCGGCCGTGTCCAGCAGGTGCTCGCGGGTGATGGCGGCTTCTTCCTTCGTGCGTCGTACCACTGTGCTCATGCTCCTGACTACATACATTCGTGATTGTATGTAAGATGGCAGCCATCGTTCCCGATTCAAGCGTTCCCTTGGGAAAACACTGACATGCTTCACAGACAAGACCTCTCTTCGGTGCGCCGCACCAACGCCGGACTGGCCACGCTGGCCCTGGCGGCGGCGCTGGTGGCGTGTGGCGGCGGTTCGTCGACTTCGGGCGCTGCGCCCGGCGGCGGTGGCGCGCCCGCGGGCGGACCTGGGGCCGGCAAGCCGCCGCCGCCCGCCGTCGGCGTGATCACCGCGCAGCCGCAGGCGGTCGCGATCCGCGCCGAGCTGCCGGGCCGCCTCGAAGCCTGGCGCACCGCGCAGGTGCGGGCCCGCGTCGCCGGTATCGTCCAGCAGCGCCTGTTCACCGAAGGCGCCGAGGTCAAGGCCGGCCAGTCGCTCTACCAGTTGGACGCCGCGCCTTACCGCGCCACGCTCGACAGCGCCACCGCCGCCCAGTCCAAGGCCGAAGCCAACCTCGCGCAGGCCCAGGCCACGCTGACGCGCAACGAGCCGCTGGTCGCCGCCAAGGCCATCAGCCAGACCGAATGGGTCGCCGCGCAGACGGCGGTGAAGCAGGCGCAGGCCGATGTCGCCACCGCCAAGGCCGCCGTGCAGACCGCCAAGCTCAACGTCGATTACGCCGCCGTGCGCGCGCCGATCGCGGGCCGCATCGGCCGTGCCCTCGTCACCGAAGGCGCGCTGGTCGGGCAGGGCGAGGCGACCCAGATGGCGCTGATCCAGCAGGTGGACCGCCTGTATGTGAACTTCACGCAGTCGGCGTCCGAGGCGCTGCGCCTGCGCCGCGCCTACGAGTCCGGCCAGTTCAAGCGGGCGGGCGGGGCGGGCGCCGAGGTGCGGCTGGTGATGGAAGACGGCACCGAATACACCCATCCCGGCAAGCTGCTGTTCTCCGACCTGACGGTGGACGCCACCTCCGGCCAGGTCACGCTGCGCGCCGAAGTGCCGAACCCGGAAGGCGTGCTGCTGCCGGGTCTGTACGTGAAGGTGCGCCTCGCGCAGGCCGAGGCCGCGCAGGGCGTGCTGGTGCCGCAGCAGGCGGTCACGCGCGGCACGGCCGGCGACACCGTGATGGTGGTCGGCGAAGGCAACATGCCCGCGCCGCGGCCGGTGAAGATCGGCGGTGCGAATGGCGCGAACTGGGTCGTGCTGGACGGGCTGAAGCCAGGCGAGCAGGTCATCGTCGACGGCTTCCAGAAGATGCGCCCGAAGACGCCGGTCACGCCGGTGCCGTGGGCGCCGATGGGCAGTGCGCCCGCTGCGCCAGCCGCGGCGGCTTCTGCATCGATGCCTGCGCCGATGTCTGCGCCGATGCCCGCATCCGCCCCGGCGTCGGCCGCCAGTCGCTGAGCCGGAGGCCCACGCATGTCCTCCAAGTTCTTCATCGACCGACCGATCTTCGCCTGGGTGATCGCGCTGTTCATCGTCGTGCTCGGCACGGCGGCGATCACCAAGCTGCCGGTCGCGCAATACCCGACGGTCGCCCCCCCGTCCATCGTCATCACCACCGCCTACCCGGGTGCGTCGGCGCAGGTGCTCGAATCGAGCGTGCTCGCTGTCATCGAGCAGGAGCTGAATGGCGCGCCGAACCTGATCTACATGGAGTCCAGCGCCGACGCCAACGGCAGTGGCCAGATCACCGTCACCTTCGAGCCGGGCACCGACGTCGCCATCGCCCAGATCGAGGTGCAGAACCGCCTGAGCCGCGCCACGCCGCGGCTGCCGGCCTCGGTGACGCAGCAGGGCGTGCGTGTCGACAAGGCGCGCTCGAACTTCCTGCTGTTCGTGATGCTCACGTCCAAGAACCCGGCCTATGACCCGGTGGCGCTGGGCGACTACGCGGCGCGCAACATCCAGCCCGAGCTGCTGCGCGTGCCGGGGGTCGGCCAGGCGCAGCTGTTCGGCACGGAACGGGCGATGCGCGTCTGGATTGATCCCGGCAAGCTCGTTGGTCTGGGCCTGACGCCTGCGGACGTGACCAACGCGATCCGCGCCCAGAACCTGCAGGTCTCCGCCGGCACGGTCGGCGGCCTGCCCAACGTGGCCACGCAGACCACCTTCGCCACCGTCACGGTCGGCGGCCAGCTCTCGACGGTCGCCGAGTTCGGCCAGGTCATCGTGCGCGCCAACGCCGACGGCTCGTCGGTGCGGCTCAAGGACGTCGCCCGCATCGAGCTGGGCGGCCAGAACTACGCCAGCTCCTCGCGCCTGAATGGCGTCACCGCCACCGGCATGGGCATCCAGCTCGCGCCGAGCGGCAACGCGCTCGCCACCGCCAAGGCGATCAAGGCCCGCATGGCCGAGCTGTCCGCCTTCTTCCCCGAAGGCGTGAGCTACGAGGTGCCCTACGACAGCTCGAAGTTCGTCTCGATCTCGATCGAGCAGGTGATCAAGACGCTGATCGAGGCGGTCGCGCTGGTGTTCCTGGTGATGCTGCTGTTCCTGCAGAACCTCCGCTACACGCTGATCCCGACCATCGTGGTGCCGGTGGCGCTGCTGGGCACCTTCGCGGTGATGCTGGTGGCGGGGTTCTCGATCAACGTGCTGACGCTGTTTGGCATGGTGCTGGCCATCGGCATCCTGGTGGACGACGCCATCGTCGTGGTGGAAAACGTCGAGCGCCTGATGGCCGAAGAAGGACTCAGCCCGGTCGAGGCCACGCGCAAGGCGATGGGCCAGATCACGGGCGCCATCATCGGCATCACCGTGGTGCTGGTGTCGGTGTTCGTGCCGATGGCCTTCTTCGCCGGCTCGGTGGGCAACATCTACCGGCAGTTCTCGCTGTCGATGGTGGCCTCGATGCTGTTCTCGGCGCTGCTGGCGCTGACGCTGACGCCCGCGCTGTGCGCCACGCTGCTCAAGCCGGTCGATCCGGGCCACCACGAGAAGCGCGGCTTCTTCGGCTGGTTCAACCGCGGCTTCAAGCGCACGACGCACAGCTACGAAGGGCTGGTCGCCCGCCTCATCCGCAAGGCGGGGCGTTATCTGGTGATCTACGCGGCGGTGCTGGCGGCGGTGGGCTTCATGTACACCAAGCTGCCGACGTCCTTCCTGCCCAACGAGGACCAGGGCTATCTGATCGTCAACGTCCAGTTGCCGCCGGGCGCCACGCTCAGCCGCACCGAGGCGGTGATGCAGCAGGTGGAAGGGTTCCTGCTCAAGCAGCCGGAGGTGGACAAGGTCGTGGGCGTGCTGGGCTTCAGCTTCTCGGGTTCGGGCCAGAACGCCGCGCTCGCCTTCGTGCCGCTGAAGGACTGGAGCGAGCGCCAGGGGCCGCAGCACTCGGCGCAGGCCGTGGCGGGGCGGGCCTTCGGGGCGCTGATGGGGGTGCGCGATGCCTTCATCTTCCCGCTCAGCCCGCCGCCGATTCCGGAGCTGGGCAACGCGACCGGTTTCACCTTCCGCCTGCAGGACCGCACCGGCCAGGGCCACGACGCACTGCTCGCCGCCCGCAACCAGTTGCTGGGCATGGCGAGCCAGAGCAAGGTGCTGGCCGGCGTGCGCCCGGACGGGCTGGAAGACGCGCCGCAACTGCGCCTGGAGATCGACCGCGAACGCGCGGCGGCGCAGGGTGTCTCCTACGACAGCATCGCCAGTGTGCTGGCGACGGCCTTCGGCTCGACCTACGTCAACGACTTCCCGAACCAGGGCCGTCTGCAGCGGGTCATCGTCCAGGCGGAAGCCGCGGCGCGGATGCAGCCCGAGGATCTGCTGAAGCTCTATGTGCCGAACAACAAGGCCCAGCAGGTGCCAGTCTCGGCCTTTGCCACCACCCGCTGGGTGACCGGCCCGGTGCAGAAGATCCGCTACAACGGCTATCCGGCAATGAAGATCTCCGGGGACGCCGCCAAGGGTTCCAGCACCGGCGATGCGATGGCGGAGATGGAAGGCTTTGCCCGCCAGTTGCCGCCGGGTTTCGGCTTCGAGTGGACCGGCCAGTCGCGGGAGGAAAAGCTCTCCGGCTCGCAGGCGATGGTCCTGCTGGCGTTCTCGATGCTGGCGGTGTTCCTGTGCCTGGCGGCGCTGTATGAGAGCTGGAGCATCCCGGTGGCCGTGCTGCTGGTGGTGCCGCTGGGGATCCTGGGGGCGCTGTCGGGCGTGTGGCTGCGCGACATGCCCAACGACGTCTACTTCAAGGTCGGCCTGATCACCATCATCGGCCTGTCGGCGAAGAACGCGATCCTGATCATCGAGTTCGCCAAGGACCTGCAGGCCGAGGGCAAGGGCCTGCTGGAGGCGACGCTGGAGGCCTGTCACCTGCGCTTCCGGCCGATCATCATGACCTCGTTCGCGTTCATCCTCGGCGTGCTGCCGCTGGCGATTGCCTCGGGTGCCGGCTCGGCCAGCCAGCGCGCCATCGGCACCGGCGTGATGGGCGGCATGGTCACGGCGACGGTGCTGGCGGTGTTCTTCGTGCCGGTGTTCTTTGTCGTCGTGCGCAAGCTCTTCCCTGGTGGTCATGTCGTGCCGCACAGCACGGCGCTGTCGTCCCCGACCACGGATTCGGTGGCGGAACTGCTGAAGGACAAGTCATGAACAAGCAGGCCATGCCACACAACAACATGGGCAACAACACGGGCAACATCACCGTCATTCCCGCGCAAGCGGGAACCCACGCCACACAAGGACGTTTCGAGGGGTGGGTCCCCGCTTGCGCGGGGATGACGGCGAGGGCGAGGATGGCGAGGGTGGGGAGTGGCGCGCTGCTGGCCGCACTGGTGCTGGCTGGCTGTACCAACCTTGCGCCGCGCCACGAACGGCCGGCCTCGCCGATCCCGGCGCAGTTGCCGCTGTCGGCGGACGCCGCGGCCTCCGCGTCGGCGAATGCCGCGGTGCCACTGGGCTGGAAGGCCTTCGTGCAATCGCCGCAGCTCGCGCAACTGGTGCAGCGTGCGCTTGACCAGAACCGCGACCTGCGGGTGGCGGTGCTCAATGTGCAGCGCGCGGAAGCGCAGCTCGGCGTGGCACGGGCGGATCGCCTGCCCACCGTCAGCGCCGGTCTGATCGGTTCGGCCACCCCCAACGCGGCCAGCGGCCGGCAGGTGCAGAGCTACACCGCCGGCGTGCAGGTCACGGCGTGGGAGCTGGACCTCTTCGGCCGCATCGCCAACCTCGGCGAAGCCGCGCAGGCGCAGGTGCTCGCCACCGAGGCCGGCCGGCGCAGCGCCGAGCTGGCGCTGGTCAGCGCGGTCGTCTCCGGCTGGCTGACGCTGGGCGCGGACGCCGAGCTGCTCTCGGTCGCCGACCGCACGCTGGCCAGCCGCACCTCCACGCTGAAGCTGTCCCAACTGCGCTTCGATGCGGGTGCCGCCTCGGCGCTGGAATTGCAGACCGCGCAGAGCCTCATCGCCCAGGCCCGCAACACGCAGGCGCAACTGCGCCGCCAGCGCGAGCAGGACCTGAACGCGCTGGCGCTGCTGGTCGGCGGGCCGGTGCCGGCCGAGCTGCTGCCGGGGGCGTCCGCGGCACCAACTGCGGCAGCCGATCCGGGCGTGCTGGCGCCGGTGCCGGTGGGACTGGCCTCCGATGTGCTGCTGCAGCGTCCAGACGTGATCCAGGCCGAGCAGTCGCTGGTGGCGGCCAACGCCAACATTGGCGTGGCGCGCGCAGCCTTTTTCCCCCGGCTGGCCCTCACCGGCAGCGCGGGGCAGGCCGGCAGCCGCCTGAGCGACCTGTTCCAGGCGGGCAACTTCGCGTGGACGCTGAGCGCGCAGGCGCTGGTGGCGATCTTCGACTCCGGCCGCAACCAGGCCAACCTGAACGTCGCCAAGGTGAACCGTGACATCGCGGTGGCGCAGTACGAGAAGGCGGTGCAATCCGCCTTCCGCGAGACGGCGGACGCGCTGGCGGGCCTGTCGAGCTGGCGCGAGCAGCTCGATGCCCAAGGCCAGCAGCGCGACGCCGCCCGCGAGATCGCCCGGTTGACCGAACTGCGCTACACCAACGGCGCCGCCAGCGAGCTGGACCGGCTCGATGCGCAACGCAGCCTGCTCGCCGCCGAGCAGACGCTGGTGCAGACCCGACTGGCCGAGCAGGTGAACCGCGTGGGCTTGTTCAAGGCGCTGGGGGGCTGAGGCCGACCGTCCGGGTGGACATGCCGCGAGGAGGGATTGCCGTGGGCACCACAATCGGTGCACCTCGCTCCCAGGACCTCCGCCATGACCACCCGCACTGAATCCGACTCCTTTGGTCCGATCGAGGTGCCCGCGCGGGCCTTGTGGGGCGCCCAGACCGAGCGCAGCCGGCGCTTCTTCGCCATCGGCGAGCAGCGGATGCCGCTGGCCGTGGTCCACGCGCTGGCCGAGATCAAGCGTGCGGCGGCGGAGGTGAACCACACACTCGGCCTGCTGGACGCTCCGCGCGCCGAGGCCATCGCGTCGGCAGCGGCGCGGGTTGCGGCGGGGGAGTTCGATGCCGAATTCCCGCTCTCGGTCTGGCAGACCGGCTCCGGCACGCAGAGCAACATGAACGCCAACGAGGTCATCGCCAGTTTGGCCTCGCTGGCGCTGGGCGGCGCGCTCGGCACCGACCGGCGCGTCCACCCGAACGACCACGTCAACCTCGGCCAGTCGTCCAACGATGTCTTCCCGACCGCGATGCACCTTGCCGCCGTGCAGCAGATGCAGCCGCTGCTGGCGGCGCTGGCCCGCCTGCGCGGCGCGCTGCAGGACAAGGCCCACGTGTTCCGCGACGCGCTCAAGATCGGCCGCACCCACCTGCAGGACGCCACGCCCGTCACGCTGGGCCAGGAGTTCGGCGGCTACGACGCGCAGCTCGCGCTGGCCGAGGCGGCACTGCGCCAGGCGCTGCCGGCGGTTCACGCGCTGGCGATCGGTGGGACGGCGGTCGGCACTGGGCTGAACACCCATCCTGAATTCGGCGCCCGGGTCGCCGCTGTTCTGGCCGAGCGGCTGGGCGCGCCCTTCGTCGTCGCGGGCAACCGCTTCGCCGCGATGGCCGGGCACGAGGCGCTGGTCGGCCTGCACGCCGCGCTGCGGCTGCTGGCCATCGCGCTGAACAAGATCGCCAACGACATCCGCCTGATGGGCAGCGGGCCGCGCGCCGGGCTGGGCGAGCTGCAGTTGCCGGAGAACGAGCCCGGCAGCTCCATCATGCCGGGCAAGGTCAACCCGACCCAGGTCGAGGCGCTCACCATGGTCTGCGCACAGGTGATGGGCCACGACGTCGCGGTCGGCATCGCCGCCAGCCAGGGGCAGTTCGAGCTGAACGTCTACAAGCCGCTGATCGCCCACGACGTGCTCGACAGCCTGCGCCTGCTGGGCGACGCGATGGCGAGCTTCTCGGCGCATTGCATCGAGGGCCTGACGATGAACGCGGCGCGCATGGACGAGTTGCTGCAGCGCTCGCTGATGCTGGTCACCGCGCTCGCGCCGCACATCGGCTACGACCGCGCGGCGCTGATCGCCAAGCACGCGCACCACCACGGACTGGGTCTGCGCGAGGCAGCGCTGGCGGTGGGGGGCGTCACCGCTGCGCAGTTTGACCAGTGGGTCGACGCCCGGGCGATGATCGGGCCTTGACTGTTGATTGAAGGCTCCGAACCCGCCATGTCCGCCCGCCGCCATACCCGCGAAGAAATCGCGTCGACCTACCTCGGCGCGCCCTATGCCAAGCTGGACAAGCGCACGCAGAAGGTCGCCCGCCACGTGGCCGAGCGCCTGCGCATGGCCCACAGCGCGTCCGCCGATCTCGACGAGGAACAGTCCACCCGAGGGATGCGGGCGGCCGATGCGGTGGCGAAGTTCGGCGGGTCGTGGACCTTCGTCGGCTTGTTCGCGGCGGTGATGTTCGGGTGGGTCGCCGTCAATGGCTATCTGCTGGCGCACCGCGGATCGACCTTCGACCCCTATCCCTACATCCTGCTCAACCTGTTCCTGTCGATGCTGGCGGCGATCCAGGCACCCATCATCCTGATGTCCCAGAACCGCCAGTCACAGAAGGACCGCATCACCGCCGAGCACGACTACGAGATCAACCTCAAGGCCGAGCTGGAGATCATGCTGCTGCACGAGAAGATCGACACCCTGCGCGTGCACCAGTGGGACGAACTGCTGAACCTGCAGAAGCAGCAGCTCGCCCTGCTGACCGCGCTGCACCAGCCGCCTCACTGCCACCCGTAGCGCCGGATGTAGAGGCGCTTCATTCCCGTGGTGAGCGTGCAGTAACCCAGCAGGATCGCCACCAGCCAGCCGTAGTAGGCGACGGGCAGCGCCTCCAGCCGGAAGTAGCTGGCCAGCGGCCCCAGCGGCAGCCAGATCCCCAGCGCCATGATCGCCAGCGTCATCGCCATCAGCGGCGCGGCGGCGTGGCTCTGGATGAAAGGCAATCGGGGCGTGCGCACCATGTGCACCACCAGCGTCTGCGTCAGCAGGCCCACCACGAACCAGCCCGACTGGAACAGCGTCTGCCGGGCCACGCTGTTGGCGGCGAACACCCACCACATCACGCTGAAGGTGAGGATGTCGAACAGCGAGCTGATCGGCCCGAAGAAGAGCATGAAGCGGCCGATGTCCGACGGGTTCCACTTCAGCGGCTTGGCGACCAGTTCGGGATCGACGTTGTCGAAGGGGATGCCGGTCTGGCCGATGTCGTAGAGCAGGTTCTGCACCAGCAGCTGCAGCGGCAGCATCGGCAGGAAGGGCAGGAAGGCACTCGCCACCAGCACGCTCAGCACGTTGCCGAAGTTGGAGCTGGCCGTCATGCGGATGTACTTCAGCATGTTGCAGAAGGTGGTGCGGCCCTCGACCACGCCCTCGTCGAGCACCAGCAGGCTCTTCTCCAGCAGGATGATGTCGGCGGCTTCCTTGGCGATGTCCACCGCGCTGTCCACCGAGATGCCGATGTCGGCGGCGCGCAGCGCGGGGGCGTCGTTGATGCCGTCGCCCATGAAGCCGACCACGTGGCCGCCGGCCCGCAGCGCGCGCACGATGCGCTCCTTGTGCAGCGGCGAGAGCTTGGCGAAGACGCTGTGGGATTCGGCGGCGGCTTGCAGCGCGGCGTCGTCCATCGCCTCGACCTGCGCGCCCAGCAGCACGGCGGTGGCGGGCAGTCCGACTTGGCGGCAGACCTGGAGGGTCACGAGGTCGTTGTCGCCGGTCAGCACCTTGACGGTGATGCCGTGCGCGGCCAGCTGCTGCAGCGCGGGGGCGGCGGTTTCCTTGGGCGGATCGAGGAAGGCGATGTAGCCGATCAGCGTGAGGCCGACCTCGTCCGCCACGGAATAGGTGGTCTGGTCTGGCGGCAGGGTCTTGAGGGCCACGGCTACCACGCGCAGGCCCTCGGCATTCAGCGCGGCGGTGACGGCTTTGGTGCGGGCCAGCAGCGCGGCGTCCAGCGGCAGGGTGGGCATGGGGCGGTCACCGTCCAGGCTGGCGTCGACCGGCTCCTGCGTGCGCACCTGGGTGCAAGCGGCCAGCACTTCCTCGACCGCGCCCTTGCAGACCAGCTCGTGGTGGTGGTCCTGGCCATTCACCAGCGCGGCCACCACCACCGACATGCGCCTGCGCTCGAAGTCAAAGGGAATCTCGTCCACCTTGCGGTAGGCCTCGTGCAGCTGCAACTCGGCCGCCACGTCCACACGCTCCAGCACGGCGCGGTCCAGCAGGTTCTTCAACCCCGTCTGGTAGTGGCTGTTGAGGTAGGCGAAGTGCAGCACCTCCTCGGTGTCCTGCCCGTAGGCGTCGGCGTGGCGGGCCAGGGCGATCTTGTCCTGCGTCAGCGTGCCGGTCTTGTCGGTGCAGAGGATGTCCATCGCGCCGAAGTTCTGGATCGCGTCCAGCCGCTTGACCACCACCTGCTTGCTGGAGAGCCGCACCGCGCCCTTGGCCAGCGTGGTGGTGACGATCATCGGCAGCATCTCGGGCGTCAGCCCCACGGCCACCGACAGCGCGAACAGGAAGGCCTCCAGCCAGTCGCCCTTGGTGAACCCGTTGACCAGGAAGACGATCGGCACCATCACCGCCGCGAAGCGGATCAGCAGCCAGCTCACGCTGTTCACGCCGGCCTGGAAGGCGTTGGGGGTGGTCTCGGTGGCGGTGGCGTGGGCGGCGAGGGTGCCGAAGTAGCTGCGGCCACCGGTGGCGACGACCAGCGCGGTCGCGGTGCCGGAGGTGACGTTGGTGCCCATGAACACCAGATTGCGCTGCTCCAGCACGCCAGCGGTGGTGCCCGGACCCGCCGCGGCGTCAGCGCACTGGACGAACTTCTCCACCGGCAGCGACTCGCCCGTCATCGCCGCCTGGGCGACGAACAGGTCGCGCGCGGTGAGCACGCGGCAGTCGGCGGGGACCATGTCGCCGGCCGACAGCGCGACCACGTCGCCGGCCACGAGGGCGCGCACGGGGATCTCCTGCGGCGCCGGCTGGCCGGGCCGCAGCACGGTGGCGGTGTTGCTGACCAGTGCCCGCAGCCCTTCGGCGGCGCGGTGCGAGCGGCCCTCCTGCACGAAGCGGATGCCGGTGCTCAGCGCCACCATCACGCCGATGACCACGGCGGCCTTGGCGTCGGCGCTCAGGACGGACAGCAGCGCGAGCGCCGTCAGCAGCAGGTTGAAGGGGTTGAGGTAGCAGCGCCACAGCCGCAGCCAGCCTGGCAGTGGCGGCTCGTGCTGCACCTCGTTCGGGCCGTCGCGGGTGAGGCGCCGGGCGGCCTCGGCGGCGTCCAGTCCGTCGGCCTGCGTCTGCAGGCGGGCGAGGGCCTGGGCGGGGTCGGACCGGGCCGCGGTCAGCAGGTCCTGACCGAAGGCGGCCGGCGGCGCAGTTGTCGGCGGCAGGGTGGGCGCGACGGTGGGCGCAGCCACCAGCGCGTCCAGCAGCGGCCGGCGTTCGAAATGCCGCTTCGCGCGGCGCCGGCGCAGGAAGGTGCTGAAGCCTTGCTGGAGCGCCTTCATGGCCGGGTCGGGCGGCTCAGACGGGCTTCTTGTGCGAGCCGTCGCACAGCGGCGCGTGGCCAGTGGCCTTGCAGCCGCAGAAGTAGACCGTGGCGCTGGCGTCTGCCGTGTACTTGACGGGGGTGAAATCGCCGGCGGCCTTGTGCGAGCCATCGCAGAACGGCTGCGACTTGCTCAGGCCACAGGAGCACCACCAGTAGTCCTTGCCTTGCTCCACCTGGACGGCGAACGGCGACTCGGAGGCACGAACGGGAACGGGAGATGTCATGGTGATTCCTCAGGTTGATCGACGACCAGCATAGGCCGGTGGCGGCCGGACCACGGTGCGGTAGCACACAGACCATTGCAGGAGCGTAGCGCAGGCTCGGGTTCCTCCCACCCGATCTGGATCAATGATGAAGACTGACCCGGACGAAGCGACAAGCCCCGGGGTTCAGCCCGGGGTCGAGCGTTCAAGCCGGGACGGCTTGTCAACCGACATGTATGGAAATACAGTTGCCGGATGGAAGCCGTGAAGACCCTCAAGCTGCGCATCAAGGACAA
>NZ_CAWURG010000009.1:0-4698 GCF_963924895.1 uncultured Sphaerotilus sp. | reverse complement strand
CGCATTCAGCGGCGCCACACACTCGCCGTCCGTCGTCGCCGCGAACAGCGTCACGCCGAAGTCGATCCCCAGCGTCGGCACCAGTCCCGCCGCCGGGATCACGTCGGGCTGCTCCACCTGGATCGACACGAACCAGCGGCCCCGCTCCTGCGTCAGCGTGTAGTTCCGAACCGCTCCTTCGACCGCCTGCGACTGACGCATCCGCACCCAGCCGAGTTTCGGTGGTGTACGGAATCGCACGTTTTGATTCAGATAATCGCGCGTTTTGAGACACGCACACCCCCAGGCAACCCCTCAGCGCCCGCGTTACCTGCCCGTATTGGTCGATCCAAGGTAACGCGGCACATCAGCCACCGAGAGACTGTCGAAATCAGGTCGTTGGGGCATGGCCCTGAGGGCATCACGGTGGTCGAGAAGCTGCTGGGCAGCGGCAGGTAGCGGGTGCCCAAGAGCCGCCAGGACGCCCTGAAGCAGGGCCTCCAGTGCTGCGATGGAGGCCCCATCTGTTGCCTGCAGCTCCGCATTCCTGGTCGCCCTCAGTGCAGATCGCTTCGCGGCCAGCGTCGGATGGGCCACCCACTCGTCTGCGACCTCATCCCACTCCCAGGTCACAGACTCTGTGTCGGATGGTCGAGCTGGCTTGCGAGTGACGACTACAGGAAGAGTATTGCCGAATCCATCATCAGCATGCACTACTCGGGATCTCTGACTGTTGAAGCGGCCGGGAATCGGCCTGTGTCCCTCAGGGGCCGCAGACTCCTCGGATCCCGGGGGGCCTGAGTAGGTGAACCCGCAGAGGTCACCGCTGCCTTCGTGGTAGTAACTCCAGATCATCGCTTTATAAGCTCCGCTCGCAACTCTACGTTCCAAAACGTGGTTGACGCCTGCAGTGCGTTATACCCACCGTTCAGGGACAGGTAGATTGCCTGTCCAGCCACAGCGTCAAACGTAGAAGAGCAGTGATACCGCTGACGATCGACTCCGATAGCATTGTCGTTAAGAGTCATGTACCCACCCCCGGCGTTGACGACTTCAAACCATGTCGTCCATGTGTTGCCAGACCCGAGGGTGGTAGCCGCATCGAACGACGCGGTCACGATCACTTTCCCGCTCTCGGTTGGAGTGAATGCCGGGAGCGATATCACTAGCTTGTTGGCCCCGCTAAGAGACCCGCACAGAACAGGGCCGGGCGCATTGACCTGGCGGACTTCCGTGGCAGCGCCCGGGGCAATGTCGCCCGTGTTGATCACCCCAAGCTGCGCATGCGACGTAGCCGCTGACGGCGAATACGCACTCGGCACAGTCTGCGCAGCCCCAGCCAACTCGATCATCGGCCGGGTCATCCACCCGAAGGAGTTCGACTGCCCAGCCCAGGTGTTGCGCTTGGCGAAGAGTAGTCGCACCGCCACGGCATCCGCCGGGGCCGTGGCGAATACCGACAGCCGTTGCCATCCAGACAGCGACTTCCCGCCTCCAACCTCGGTCGTGGTTGCTGACGCCCCGCCTCCGGTATTTCCTCCCACCGCTGTCTTGAATTCGAGGTGCAGCGCCGCGAAACACCTGTGCGCAGCAACGAATGCGCTGGCGCAATACCTGATACCCGGCTCGATTGGTATCAATTTGCTTGTCAGCGCAACACCGAAGATGGCGGCGTCATCGCCAGTGACCCGCGCACCCTGGGCCACAGTCAGCGCATTGCCACCGATCGGGCACCAAGCACCCGTCGCATCTCTGGCCAACTCAGCGCCAAGATATATCGGATTCTGGCCCGCGATCCAGCCAGCCATGTCCCAACCCGCCGTGGTGTTTTCGGCGAATTCCGTTTGGCAGTTGATCAGGTTGGACGCCTGTCCCAGCTTTGCATTGTTGATGTCCTCGCCGCCAACCAGCGCCGCCACATTTTCTGGCCGATTCCCGACGCTGAGCCAGTCCGCGCGCTGGCTAGAAACCACGGCAATCCGGTTCAGGAGCGTCTGCCTTTTCTGGTATGCAAAATCCCAGTTACTGCGCCATATCGCCGGGATGATGACGGTATCCTGACTGGTGTCCGACCAGCCCGGCGACAGCGACAGCAAATACTGCGAGAGGGCTACCACGGCCCCAGTGTAGGCATCCCGCTCGCTCACGATCGACAGAGAATTTGCAGTGGTCACGATGCCAATCTGGCCGTTCCACAGCTCACTCCAGTCGATGATGACCTGCGCTTTTTCTCCGCGCGACAGGATTCCATCGCTCGCGATCGCCTGCAGTTGCCCTAGGGCAGTGTTCGCCAAATCCTGCGCCGCCAACGCAGCCGTCCGCGCTGCGTTGGCGGCGGTCTGAGCGGCAGAAGCAGCGGCCTGCGCCCCATTGGCAGACCCTTGCGCCGCGTCGGCAAGGGACTTGGCCCGAGCGGCGATGGCATTCAGGAGTGTGGTCCGAGACTGGTAGGCAGCATCCCACAGCGCGCGCCATGTTGCCGGGATGATCGCCGTGTCCTGAGACGTGTCCGACCACCCCGGCGAGAGCGCGGTGAGGTGGTTCGCCAGCGCCGTCAATGCGCCCGTGAAGGCTGCTGAGGCGATGCCGTAGGCAGCAGCAGAATCGATGATGCCCTGCCGGCTGTTCCACAGCTCGGTCCAATCGACGATGGTCGATGCCTTCTCGCCGCGCGACAGGATTCCATCGCTCGCGATCGCCTGCAGTTGCCCCAGGGCAGTGTTCGCCAAATCCTGTGCCGTGGTCGCGGCCGTCCGCGCTGCGTTGGCCGCAGCCTGCGCGCCAGTCGCCGACCCTTGCGCAGCATCAGCCAGGCTCTTGGCCACGGCGCTGATCTTGTTCAACAAGGTCTGTCTGGCCGCGTAGACGGCGGCAAACTTCGCCCTGAAATCCACGCCGACGATGGCGACATCGACACCGGGAAGCGTGTTCCAGCCGGGCAGCGTGCCTAGATAAGTAGTCAGGTCGGCGATCGAGGTGTTGTACGCAGCACGCTCGGTGGTGATGCCGTAGACGCCCGCCTGGCCGTCGATGCCGGGCTGCTCGGCGGTCAGCACGGTGTAGTCCTGCACGACCTCGGGCTTCTCCGAGGGCGACAGCACCGAGTCGCTGGCGATGCTGGCCAGCGCGGCGTTGGCGGTGTTGGCGCGCGTCAGGGCGACCGTCGCGCTGTTCTGTGCGGCGCTGGCGGCTGTCTGCGCTGCGGCGGCAGCCGTGGCAGCGGCGCTGCCGGTGGCCTGTGCGGCGTCGGCCAGGCTCTTGGCCACGTCGCTGATCTTGTTGAGCAAGGTCTGGCGCGCGGCGTAGACCGCGGCGAACTTGGCCCTGAAGTCGGTCCCGACGATGGCCACGTCGCCGCCCGGGATCGTGTTCCAGCCCGGCAGCGAGCCCAGGTAGCTGGTCAGCGCCGTGATCGCGGCGTTGTACGCAGCACGCTCGGTCGTGATGCCGTAGACGCCCGCCTGCCCGTCGATGCCGGACTGCTCAGCCGTCAGCACGGTGTAGTCCTGCACCACGTCGGGCTTCTCGCTGGGCGAAAGGATCGAGTCGCTGGCGATGCTGGCCAGCGCGGTGTTGGCTGCGTTGGCTCGGGTCAGCGCGCTGCTGGCGATGGTCTGGGCGGCAGATGCAGCGGCCGCAGCAGCAGATGCGGCCGCAGCAGCAGCGGCGGCGGCATCTGCCGCATCACCGAGCGCAGCCAGCCCGGACAAGGTCGCCGTGACATAGGCCGCGGCGGACGAGAGATTGCCCGTCGTGTCGAACGCAGCCACGCCGAACCGGTAGGCGCCATCCAGCGGCGATGAAGCCTCACTGATGAGCGAGTCTCCATCCCAGCGCGCACAGACCTGGGTCATCTGGTCGAAGGTCGCTGTCAGGGTCGAGCTGAACCGCACGATGTAGCCGCCGTGGTCGACATCCTGCGCATGCGTGACGGTGTAGCGGCGGACCGCGGCGGCCGTCTCCATCACGGCCAGAGCGGTCGGGCTGGTTGGCGGTGCCGTCTTGCCGATGACGCTGTGCGCGATGGCCACCCAGGCGCTGCCGACCCCGAAGCTGTTGAGGTGCTGCACTCGGATGATGATCACGTCGCGGTCGCGCACGCCGTCGATGCAGGTCTCGGTGGTGTTGCCGGCGAGCGGGAACTCGGTCCAGGTCGCCTCGGCGGCCCGGCGCCACGACACCAGCGTGCGCGCGGACGGGTCGCTCATGTAGATGGTCTTCGGCGCCGTCCAGGACAGCAGGACACGCGGGATGATCGTGCCGTCCGCCATCTTCAGCAGCTGCGCCGTGCCGCTGGCTGCCGCCAGTTCGCTCGGCGTGTCCACGAGGCCAGGGTTCGGCAGGCGCGTGGCCGGCGCGGGATCGGCGGTGCTGGCATCGGCGTCGTCGTAGCTGGCGGCAATGTCGCGCTGCAGCGTGAGCGCCACCGGCTGGCCGGGCGACCACGACCAGTCGAGCACCCGGAAGGTGTCCGCTACCAGCCCGAATCGGCCGCTGGTGACGGCGACTCGGTCCCCGACCTCCAGGGGCCAGAGGCGCGCCTTGCCGGTGTACTGGAGGATCATCCCGGCCCGGCTTTGCTCGACGAACTGGCGCAGCAGGTTGCGGCCGCGGGCCTTGTTGTTGGTGAATGGCAGGGTGAAGCTGCCCCACTCGCGCCCGCCGTCGGCGCCGACGAACACGGTGTTGATGTAGGGATCGACCTCGCTGGGCTGGACC